>JAUHWV010000188.1 GCA_030427335.1 Gammaproteobacteria bacterium
CGCACATCACGAAAATAGGCCGCAATATGTTCGAGGGCATCGATATTCAAACCGGTGTCCCGATCCGTACCGGCCAAAATTGCAACAACTGACTCCGTTGGCGAATGCCCATAGGTCATGGACATAGATGAAATTGCGGTATCCACGTTATCAATGCCAGCCTCCACACACTTGAGGATGGTTGCTGTGGAAAGCCCCGTGGTAGCATGGCACTGCATGTGAATGGGCACCGAACAGCTCGCTTTGAGACGCGTAACCAGCTCAAAACCCGTGTAGGGCGTCAACAGCCCCGCCATATCTTTGATCGCTATCGAGTCAGCGCCTAAGTCTTCAAGCTGCTTACCCATATCGACCCACATATCCAAAGTATGAACCGGGCTCAGCGTGTATGAAAGCGTACCTTGAGCGTGCTTACCTACCCGCTTGACGGCGGCCATGGCGGTTTGCAAATTCCGTACGTCGTTCATGGCGTCAAACACACGAAACACATCGATGCCGTTGAGAGCAGCCCGCTCCACGAAAGTATTCACAACGTCATCAGCGTAGTGACGATAGCCCAGAATATTTTGCCCCCTAAGCAACATCTGCTGCGGAGTGTTAGGCATCGCTTTCTTGAGTTCTCTGATTCGCTCCCAAGGGTCCTCGCCTAGGTAGCGGATACAGGCGTCAAAGGTAGCGCCACCCCAACTTTCCAAGGACCAAAAACCAATTTTGTCGAGCTCACCCGCAATGGGGAGCATATCCTCAAGGCGGAATCGTGTGGCGAGGAGTGACTGGTGCGCATCGCGAAGCACAACGTCGGTAATACCGAGCGGGTTTGGTTTTGACATGTCCATATCCTTACATCTGAAAGCGCAGAAACAATTAGTCTGTAGAGCGATAGCGATTAATCGCCGCGGTAATAGCGGCGACTTGAACGGGCGAAGGGCCCGAAGCATGGGCGCCTCCGCTTGAGTCGGGCGAGCTGATCTGATCTGTAGCGGTAATGCGAACAAACCACGCTAAGGCGCGCATAGCACCGATAAGCAAGATCAAAAAGACGATCACGGTTCCCATCCCGTAAATCATCAGATTTAACCCCGAGCTCATTAACGAATCCATTTCGCACCCTAAATTAGTCCGTTTCGAGTATCATACCGCAGCCGCTCGCACATCGGAATTCAACCTACTTATGGTAACCATTCGTGTTAACTAAATTAGTACTCGCGCCAATGGAGGGTGTTATCGACCACACCATGCGAGCGATGCTGACCAGCCTGTGCGATTACGACCGCTGTGTCACCGAATTCTTAAGAGTCACCGATCGTTTATTACCCGAACGCGTCTTCTTTCGAATCTGCCCTGAACTGCACCAAGACGCACGGACACCAAGCGGCACACCCGTTTTTTTACAGCTTTTGGGCAGTTCACCCGAGATACTGGCGCAAAACGCGTTGCGAGCGGTTCAACTTGGCGCCCCTGGGATCGACCTGAATTTCGGATGTCCTGCTAAAACCGTCAATAAATCGCAAGGCGGAGCGTCTGTTCTGCGCACACCTACTCTCGTGGGTGACATTGTCTCTGCCGTGCGACAGCGTGTCCCCTCGCATGTGCCTGTCACCGCAAAAATCCGCTTGGGATTTGATCACGATCAGGACTTTGAGCGCATTGTGAGCGAGCTCAACCGAGGCGAGCCGACTGAAATAACCATTCATGCACGAACTAAGGCGCAGGGTTATCGCCCACCTGCGCACTGGCACAAAATAAAAGAGGCGTCTCAGCTCACTGATATTCCCATTATCGCCAACGGCGAAATCTGGAGCATTGAAGACGCAATCGCCTGCTTGGACGCGTCCTCGTCCAATACCTTGATGCTCGCTCGAGGCGCTCTCATGCGCCCCGACCTAGGCAGACTCATCAAACAAAGGTTGAGCAAGCAAACCGAACGCCCTCTCAGCTGGCCCGAGATTGGAGCCCTCTTGTTGCGTTATTTTGAAGATCAAAGTAAGTACTATGACGCCAAATATACCCCCAGCCCAGTGAAACAATGGCTCGTTTATCTAAAACATTATCATAGCCCCGCAGCGCTGTTATTTGAACAAATCAAAAAGATCCGAGACCCCATCGAATTCGGGGAAGCTTTAAATAAGCATCTAAGGTCGACAGCGCCCTAAAACTTGATATATTGCTGCTTTACAAACCAATCTAACAACGAGAAAACGGGAGTCACAACATGAGCAATTCCGTTGCTTTCGCCAACGAGGACACGGCGTTTTTCGGACACCCCAAAGGGCTTTATGTCTGCTTTGCCACGGAATTGTGGGAGCGATTTTCATTTTATGGCATGAAGTATCTCCTGCTTTTGTATTTGACCAAGTATCACCTCTTTTCAGATGGGGCTGGCCTTGAGGTCTTGGGCGGTTATGCCGCACTCGTTTATGCCATGCCGGTCATTGGCGGCCTACTCGCCGACCGCTACCTAGGAATGCGCAAAGCCGTTATTTTCGGGGGTTTCCTGCTCGTACTTGGACATTTAGGAATGGCCTTCGAGGGAGAGCAAGCCAGGATGGTTGCGGGTGAAGTAGTCCAAGACACCCAAGCGCTGCAGGTTTTCTACGCCTCTCTCGCGCTGATCGTTATTGGCGTAGGCTTTTTGAAGCCCAACATCTCGACCATCGTAGGGCAGCTTTACAGCAAAGACGATCCCAGGCGCGACGCGGGGTTCACCATTTTCTACATGGGCATCAACTTGGGTTCGTTTGTAGCAACACTACTCTGCGGGTACCTCGGCGAAACCTACGGATGGAGCTACGGCTTTGGTGCAGCCGGTATCGGCATGTTAATCGGACTCATTACCTTTATTCGCGGTCAAAAATACCTTCGCGGTCTAGCCGAGCCACCCAGCAATGAAACGCTGGCAGAGAAAGTGTTCGCCGGTTTATCCCGTGAAAACTCAATTTATGCGAGCGCCGTTGTGGGCGTAGCCGTAGTTTGGCAGATGCTGCAATTCCACGGCGCAGTGGGCATGCTGTTGAACACCCTGTCCGTGGTCGTATTAGCGGGGCTCTCATGGTTCATTGCCACGCAATGCGATGAAGAAGAACGTTCGCGCATGATTGTGTTAATCGTTTTGACCCTCTTTAGCGTTGTTTTCTGGGCTTTGTTTGAGCAAAGTGCGGCCTCCATGACGCTGTATGCGGATCGCGTTATGGATAGAGAGCTCCTCGGTTTCGAACTAACCGCGGCCCAATTTGGCTCGTTAAACGCGTTTTTCATTTTCTTGTTCGCGCCGATATTCGCTACCATCTGGGTCATGCTGGGCAAGCGAGGCTTGGAGCCAAGTACACCGGTTAAATTCGCACTTGGCATCGCACAGGCGGGCCTGGGTTTTGGCGCCTTGGTTATCGGCGCGACCATGCCCGACGAGACCGGACGCGTGGCGGCAATTTGGATGGTACTCGCCTACTTGCTTCACACTACAGGGGAGCTTTGCCTGTCTCCTGTTGGACTCTCTGCTGTCACCAAGCTTGCCGTGCACAGAGTCGTGGGAGTAATGATGGGGGCGTGGTTCCTAGCAACAGCCTATTCGGAGTTTGTGGCGGCGCAGCTTGCCAAGCTCGCGGCCATTGACACCCATGAAGGTGAAGTTCTTAGCATCAGTGAAGCGCTGGCGTCTTACACCGAGCTATTCGAGTTTCTGTTGTGGCTGGGCTTAGGTGCAGGTGCGCTCTTGCTCATCATTAGCCCTATTTTGAAGAGAATGATGCGGGGCATTCACTAAAATCAAAGTGAATCAGTCGCGGTGTCAGATGAACTCTTTGACATAGTTTTTCTTGGGCAAGCCATTGAAGGCTTCGCCCAATCTGATGTCGAGCAAGCACTTTCGGTAAAACTCAAACTCCCGACTCATAAAACGAGGCTCTTATTTCAGGGTAAGTCCGTAACGTTAAAAAGAGGCGTAAGTAAGACGCTGGCCTCGCGAATGTATGTGCAACTGCGCGCTGTGGGCGCTGATATCCAAATTCGCCGATACGAATCGCCCACGTTCAATGTGCAGTCAATCGCGACGCGTGAGCCTTCACCATCCCAATCGGCATCGGTATTGTCCGTAAACACTGTGCCGCAGCGCAAAGTATCGGAGACGCGCACTAAGCCTAGACCTAAACCTAAGCATAAACCTGAGCCCAAACCCGAGCCCAAACCTGAGCCTGAGGTTCCCAAGGCCGCACTGAACAGCGCGCCTACAAGCCAAGTCGAAAACGCTCCCAACCCGTACCAATTGCAGAAGGCGAACCTCCAA
>JAUHWV010000189.1 GCA_030427335.1 Gammaproteobacteria bacterium
ACTCGAAACTTGGGTCGATCAGCGTGATCGCGGTGTAGTAAAACAGAGTCTGGATTACTCGTGTGGCGCTGCCGCACTAGCCACACTGGCGCAATCTCAGTGGGGGTGGGCGCTAACCGAGGCGCAGGTCATCGACGCTTGGTACCAGCAAAACCGCTATCGGGCGGTTAAAGAGCACGGTGCTGAGTCCGATGCGAATCGAGACGAGCGAGCCATAAGGCGAGAGCAAAATCGGTCAACCTCATGGGTTAGTGTGGGCGATGCTGTTTTCGATGTGAATCAAGGTATGAGCTTTGATGGTATCGCCCAGCTAGGTTCGGTGTTTGGCTACCAAGCGAAGGGCTTGAAAGTACCGGTTCATTTGCTCTCTCAGCTGAAGCAACCGGTTCTATTGTACCTAGAAGACTTCGGTCAGCCGCATTTTACGGTGTTGAAATCGAGCTCCGAGAATGGTGTGATCCTCGCCGACCCATCTTGGGGTAATGTGCTCGTGAATTATTATGACCTCCAAGGCATCATTCCTGAAGATCATGCCCGGATTTTGTGGCTGAGGCCCGATGTGACCCAGTGGTAATGCATATAAGTCTTCTCCGCCTCGCTTCACAGCCTATTTACGCGGAACGCTTCAAGGCCATCCGTGGCACGCTCGCGCACACGACGTCATGTCGTGTGAGCGCCCGCTTAAAATAGGCTGCTTCAACTCGGCTGGCTTGGTCACTCGTCCATGAACAGCGGTGCCCCGTTTGCCTGAAATTTTTGGGAAATCAGCCGTACAGGCAAGGTTCCCAGAGGGCGGCGGGTGGTCAGACTTGGAAGCAGTTCAGGCCGAGTGTATTGACCAACGCGCTTTCGGTATCTTCGGTTCCCTTGGGTGCCACAACCGCGATTGAGGCCGAACAGGGATCGAAATACCGATTCGCGGCGCGCTCAATATCTTCGCGCGAACACGCCAATATCCGCTGCCGGAAGGCCTCCCTATCTTGATGTGTCCGATCAAACAAGCGGTTGTGGAAGTGCTGCTTGCAGGTGCCCGCGGGGGAGCCCGGCTTATCGAGCGATGCAATAACCCCTAAAATTGCCTCTTCTAGCGCCTCATCGGTGAACTCATTACGGCGCAACCAGTCGAGCGAAGCATCAAAATCATCCAGCGTTCCGCCGAAACGAGGATCGCGATAGGAATAGAAGCGGAACACACCGGAACCGCTGTCTTGTGAGGCACCGCCACCATAGGCGCCGCCCTGTTCGCGGATGGCTCTGTGCAAGAATCCATTGCGTAACAAACCGCCCAAGACGGTCAGCGCTGCGCCGTCCTCATGGTCTGAGTTAACCGTTTTGTAGGCTTTGGCACAGAAATAGACTTGCGTATTGGTAAGCCAAAGTTGTTTGCTGTCCGCTAAATCGAGTGGTACTTGAGTCAGTCTGGCGCGGTCTGAAACAGAGGTGGCGGCTGCGCCTACGAGTTGACCTGCCAGGCTGTTCATGTGCTGCTCTTCGCCGATTACCAAATGCTGCCAAGAGCCGGCACACAAACGACGGTGGATTCCACTGAGCTGCTCGGCGAAGGCCTCAAGTTCTGATGTCGAGTTAAGTTTTTCGTTCAGCGCTTTTAGCGCTTGTGTACTGCGTAAACCGCTCAAGTAATCTTGCAAATTCGCGAGCGGGTCATGCGCTGCTGCTGCGGCACTCATCGCCAGACTGTGGCCACTGCCCGTTATACTGTTCAGGCGTCGTTGAGTACGCTGGCTAACCAGCTCCTTCAAGCGCTTGTGTTCAGTGAATTTGGGCTTGGCGAGCGTGTCATTCATCAACGCAACTTGCTTTTCGGCGTTCGCAACCAGTGCTTTTGAGGACAGCGCAAAGTAAGCCTTGATATTGGCATCGGTGTTACGTTCTGTGCGCCATAGGGTATGAGCGTGGATTCCGCCCACCGTGGCCGATTGTCTGCGCTGCACGTCTAGGTAATCCTGGTCGGCAAGACCGACTTCGGTTAAAAAGTCAGCGTACAGAGGCACCACGGCCAAGTCGTCGGAATCAACCGCAGCGATCGGTGCAATCATTTCACGATAGACAAGCCCATTCGTCCCTGCGGGGTAGCAGTAGACATCCAATGTGCCCTCGAGCCGCTGCGACTCGGGCTCATGCAAATGCGGAGCGACATCCTCTTTGGTCACTTTGGGTAAAATCGAGCTGTCGTCGACTTTGGCCTGCCGGGCGATGAGTGCATTGGCTTGCTCATCAATCGCGAGCAATTGCGCCTGTGTCAGCGATGCCTTTATCGCTGCGAGTTTCTGTGCCTCGGCCGCCTGTTTTTGAGCCGTCAGCTCGGTATCCGGCCTCAGTGTCAGAGTGACTCGGTGCGGATTCTCGAGCAGTAAAGTCTGAACGAGTCCAGGTAGGTAGTTAGGATCTTTCACCTTATCTTTGAGTGCGGCGATGGCCGGTTCCAAATTGAGGAGCTGAACCGGATCCGCGTAGTGAGTCGCCGCACTCAAACCCTGCAGGATCAGATTCAGACCATAGGGCATGCCGTCTCCGGTGATCTCGCGCTGGTGTAACTCCAGTTGATGTAGCACAGCATCCACAGAGTCTGACGGGAATCCCTCTGTCGCACAGGTTTCAAGCACGCCTAGGATGAGAGCTTCAACCGCTTCTGCGCGCTCTGGCTCACTTCCCGCAACGCCGCAACAGAAGACCATTTCACGCATCGAATCCTCGAGTCCACACAAGGGCGATGGAGCGGTGCCCAAATCGCTGGTCTCGAGTGCTGCCATCAGAGGGGAAGCGCTATTCTCCAGCAGCAGGTTAGTGATCAAGTGAGCTTCCAATTGAGCCATTAGATCCGTGCTTTCGCCCAGCTTCCAACCCACCACATGGTGCGTTTTGGCGCTCAGATCGTCTGAATCATCCAAACTGTAGGGCTGGCTTACTCGTTTGGGTTCCGCGTAGGCTGAGGCAAGATCGACCTCGATGTGCACATCGGATTTATCAAACTCTTTCAGAGCCAATTCTTCGAAGTGGGCCTGGTGTTGGGCTGCCGAGATATTCCCGAAGGTCATGAAAATGGCGTTGCTCGGGTGATAGTGCGTTTGATAAAACCGCTTCAACTGCTCATAGGTGAGGTCGGTTATGTTCTCTGGATCACCACCACTGTTGTAGTGATAGGTGTTGTCGAAGAGTTCACCTGACAGCGCTTGCCACAGTGTGCTGTTGACCGAACTCATGGCGCCCTTCATCTCGTTAAAAACGACCCCTTTGTACACTAGCGGCGAGTCGGCGTTGCCGGGCTCGGACAACTCAATTCGGTGGCCTTCCTGAGCGAAATCCAGCGGATCGAGGTTAGAGAAGAAAACGGCGTCGAGATAGATACGCAGCAAATTCTCGAAATCTTTCGGGGTTTGGCTTGCGAAGGGGTAGGCGGTCCAGTCTGAACTGGTAAAGGCATTCATGAACGTGTTGAGTGAACGTCTCAACATCATAAAGAACGGGTCTCGCACCGGGTATTTCTTACTGCCGCACAGTGCCGTGTGCTCGAGTATGTGCGCTACGCCTGTTGAATCTTGGGGCACCGTACGCAGAGCCACTAAGAACACGTTTTCGTCGCTTTCGCTGGCTAGGTGATAGTGCAGCGCGCCCGTCTTTTTGTGGCGGTAGTGGCTGACATCCACCGCCAGAGAAGCGATGTGTTGTGTCGCGATGTGTTCAAATGCGTCGTGGTGGGTGTGTCCCAAGGTCATTATCGTCTCCTTCAACTTTGGGCGGCATTATAGCGTGCTTAAGCGTCTTAACGTGAAACTTTGGGGCGATCTGGAAGGATTTCAAGCTTGTAGCGCCAGGGCCACCGCTTTCCTGTAAACCAGACTGCGTTTTCCTCTTTATCAAACGCAATTCCGTTTAGTACGTCGGTGTTGGATCTGCGCTCAGATCTAGGCAGAAGGTTGGACAAATCGAGCACGGCCTCCACAATACCGGTGGTCGGATCAATTATCACAACTCGTGGATCGAACCAGATGTTGGCCCAGACATAGCCATCTATCATCTCCAATTCATTTAGACGGCTCACCGGCTTGCCGTTTAGTGTCACCGGTAGTTTACGGCTTGGTTGCAAAGTATCGGCATCCAAGAAGGTCAGGTAGCTTGAGCCATCGCTCATGATCCATTCTGTCTCGCTCGCCGTTATGCCCCAGCCTTCGCCATCAACGCGAAATGGCTTTATCACGGCCAGCGAATCAGG
>JAUHWV010000190.1 GCA_030427335.1 Gammaproteobacteria bacterium
ACCCCCGAAGTCACCCCCGAAGTCACCCCCGAAGTCACCCCCGAACTTAGTCAAAGTTGATGCAATCTGTGAAATAAGCCAAGGGCTCGATCACGATCGAATCGTGCAACAAAACGATTCAGCCTTTGCCGTACGTGATGCCTTCCCCGTGTCGCCACGCCATACGCTTGTGATCCCAAAGCGCCACGAGGCCTCGTTTTTTAATCTCTCTAATGCTGAACAGCACGATGTGCTCGCGCTCGTTAACGATCAGCATGCCTTGCTTCAAGCTGAGTTTAAGTTCGCTGATTGCAATATTGGTATTAACGATGGCCCCAGTGCCGGTCAAACCGTGGGGCACTGCCATGTGCATATCATTCCGCGGGTTGAGGGCGATGTTACGGACCCACGCGGTGGTGTGCGCTGGGTGATACCTGATAAGGCGGATTACTGGAGTTCGTGATGCTACTGAAGCATTACTTAGGGCAGTTTGCGGATCTTAAGCCAAATCGCTCGGGTGGGCGCACGAGCCCCCACAAAGCGAGCTTGTTGTTGGCGGTTATCGATCTTCTGGAATCCGGGGCGCTTACTGAAAACCGAATTCCCTTTGATGGCAGGCTGACAGAGGCGTTTTCAGCGCGTTTCGAGAAGTACCGAAATGGTGTAGATCGTGATAATCCGGCGAATCCGTACTTTTATCTTTCGTCTTTATACGCTGATGGGATGAGAGTGAATGGAGTTGTGCCAGTGGGGTAGGATTACTCCGACTCCACCAAGCACTGCGGCTCCGCTATGCCTAAGCCACTCGGTCAAGCGTAACTCGCCATGCCTAGGGGGTCGGAGGGCATTCCAACTCTCCGACCTAACGCGATGAATCTAAGAAATTGTTAGTTGACCGGTATTGATGAAACACCGAGCTGTGGTGATGACGATTCTGTTTATGCTTCAACGTAGACTAAAGACTCGCATCCAACAAGGAGGTTGACGTGCAGGCACTCAAATTCGATACTCTGGGCTATGTAAAACAACTCACTAGCGCGGGCGTTGATCCGCAAGTGGCGGAGATACATGCGATGACGATGGCAAATGCTTTTGGCATGTACATTGATAATTTGGTTACGACAGAGTACCTAGATGCGACCCTAGGTAAACGATTCGCTGAGTTCGATTTGAGGATGGAGCGACGGTTTGGCGAGCAGGATTCCGAGTTTGAGCGCAGGTTTAGGGAACAAGATTCGAAGTTCGATGCTCGCTTCAACAATTTAGAGCGTGAGTTAGGTTCTTTGAAGTCTGTCGCTCGAATTAACACGGCAATTATGTTTCTATTGCTTGCCAATGTGGCGTTACCGACTTTATCCAAGTTTTTGTCGTAGGGGTTTTACGAAGGGGCCGGAGTGTACTCCGACCCATTCGTAGCATTATTTCTGTCGTGGTACCGTAATAGTCACGTTTCCTTGGTAGGTGCGATGCTTATCGGTAATTGCATCCGTGATACCCAGATCCCAAAAAATGACGCTTGCGGCCATTTTTTCGCCCTCAACTTCTGAGCGGATAGAGCCTGTGGCTTCGCGGCCATCCTCTGTTTCGCACTCATACTTCAAGGCATCATCTGATCGCCGAATCATCACGGAAGAGGTTGGAATATCCGTAGACCATACACCTCGTTTGTTGGTGAAAGTGCATCGCCCGTCCGATCCGTCAGAGAAATTAACCGTGAGTGGAATCATCGCGTCGTTCACAATCGTCGCACATCCTGTGATCAGCAAAAACGCCCAAGCGCTCAATAATACTTTTAACATTGTTACCCCCTAGTTGTCTGTTTCAGGCCCGCCTTATCGGCGGGTCGAACTCACAATAACAGCAGCAGCAAAAGCCGGAGTTACGAAAACGTTAGAATCTAGATAGGTTGAGACCCGGATTCTCGCTGTGTGCTCGCAGTTGCTAGTGCTCGAGCTAACTGGTCGATATGATCCCTAATGTAGAGTTTAGACAGCCAAGCATCGGGGATGCCCTCTAACCCATAAAACGCACCCGCTAGCTGCCCTGTGATTGCTGCTGTCGTGTCGGCGTCATCCCCTAAATTTACGGCCAGCAGGATGGCCTCTTCGAACGACTCCCCATGCCAAAACGCCCACAGGGCAGCCTCTAGAGACTCAACAACCCAACCCGAACCTTTTATTTGATCTCGTGTTTTTGTGCGGTAGCTACCCTCTGCTATGGCTTGAATGTTAGGGTTAAGACCTGCTTTGAACGGTGGCGCCAGCAGGGTACTTTTGTCGCACTCTTGGGTCATTGCTCGAACTAAAAGCTCCGCGAACCAGCCCGTAGCAGAGAGGCAATCGGGTGCTTGATGCGTGGTGGTAGCACTCAGTTTGGCATACTGGACTGCTGAGTCTAGTTGCGAACTGTAATAAATTGCGACAGGTGCAAGGCGCATTAAACTGCCATTTCCGGCGCTTTTTTCATCTATTGAGCCGGAATAGGGGTTATCGGTTTTACGGTAGGCACGAAGCGCCTGAATGACAGTCTTACCCATTCCAATCGGGTGAGGACGAACCGAGTTGTAGCCCTCGTTTGCCCATCGCCAGTAGCGTTCCATTTGGTCCCTGGCATCAAAGCCGTTGCAAGCGAGCAGGCTGTCTGCCAAGCAAAGTGCCATCGATGTGTCGTCTGTCCATTCGCCTGGGGCTAGGCGAAATTTACCGCCGCCAATCATGTTGGTCACGGGGGTAAAGCGATCTCTTGGGCAGAATTCGACTGTGGTGCCTACTGCGTCGCCGCAGGCTAGGCCGAGGAGAGTGCCGCGGGCTTTTTTATCGTAGATCTCTGAAATCTTCATAGCCTTCACTGTGCGTCAACATTCTGAGAGGCCTCCATATAATGTCAGAATTGTTATTTATTTTCTGACATAACGGAACTGATATTACTGTGAAATTGTTTCAGCAAGAGTGCCTGCTGATGAGATGAATTTGGTGGGCCTATAGCGCTGTAGGAATCGCCATTCAAGCTCGCTATCTGGGACAAGTTTACGGAACAAGGTGCTAAGTGTGATGTTCGCTTCAACGAATTAGAGCGTGATTTAGGTTCCCTAACCGCGGTCTTTCGAGCTAAAACCGCGGTTATTTTTTCATTGCTTGCCAATGTGGCGCTGCCGGCATTATCAAAGTTTTTGTCGTAGGTTTTTACCAAGGGGTCAGAGTGCACTCCGACCCGGTTTCTGACGCGATCAATCCAGGATAGTGCTATTTGCCCGATATTGATGAAACACCGAGCTGTTGTGATGACGAGTCTGTTGATGCTTTGACGTAGACTGAAGGCTTGCATCCAACAAGGAGGTTGACGTGCAGGCACTCAAATTCGATACTCTGGGCTATGTAAAACAACTCACGAGCGCGGGCGTTGACCCTCAAGTGGCGGAGATACATGCGATGACGATGGCAAATGCTTTTGGCATGTACATTGATAATTTGGTTACCACAGACTACCTAGATGCGACTCTGGATAAGCGATTCGCCGAGTTCGATTTAAGAATGGAGCGGCGGTTTGCGGAGCAAGAGAAACGCACGAGTGATTTAGAGCTCGCTATCAGCGACAAGTTTGCGGAACAAGATTCTAAGTTTGAGCGTAAGTTTAGGGAGCAAGATTTCAAGTTTGATGCTCGCTTCAACAATTTAGAGCGTGATTTAGGTTCTTTGAAGTCTGTCGCTCGAATTAACACGGCGATTATGTTTCTGTTGCTTGCGAATGTGGCGTTGCCGGCTCTGTCGAGGTTTTTATCGTAGGTCTTTACGAAGGGGTCGGAGTGCACTCCAACCCCGTGTGTAAGCCGCTCGCTAGGGATGTCTGGGGCGATTGGCAGGCTGAAGATGTCGGCGCATATTCGCTTGAAATCAACTCATCAAGCGCCGAGACAAAAGCTCTTGAGACGGGTGAATGTCGAGCAAGTTTAGTCATCATTGCCTTCAGAGGATGGCTTGCCGATTTGTCTCGTCGTCCCTTTCAGGTGGTTCATCCATAAAATAATGAAAGTCCATGTTCGTGCGCCATGGGTATATTTGACGTGTCGTGTTGGTTTAAAGGTAGGTAGTGCAGCAATTTTGCGGGTTGATAATTCATTTTGCTACCTGATTTGGGTGCCATTTATGCACAATAAGCGAATCATTTGTCGACACAATAAGCGAATAATGATACAACGCAAAAAGCGAATAATCATACGGCAAAATAAGCGAACAACAAGTGCGCGCGATAAGC
>JAUHWV010000191.1 GCA_030427335.1 Gammaproteobacteria bacterium
ACACTTCTCCTGCGATAAAAGCCTTTTTTCGTTCTCGCTCTAAGTACCACATACCCAGGCCGAACATAGCAATACCGCCGATTAGGCCGGGCCAAAAGCCAGCGAATAAATCGGTGCCCAGGCTCACACTGGCAATCACGTTATGGATTGATGGTGTGCCCGGTAATGCCGTTAGAGTGAAGGTGCCCGCACCGAGCGCGAGTGCACCGCAGAACAAACGTTTAGGAATATTGGCTTCTTGCAGCAACTTGAGCCCAAGTGGGTAAATAGCAAAAATGACGACAAATACCACCACACCACCGTAGGTGAGCAGAGCGCAAGCGAGCACCGTAATCCACAGTGCGCGCTCTGCGCCCAGCTTTCGAATCAGCGCCAGAGCGATACTGGAAGCGGCATGACTTTCGCCCATGACGCGACCGAACATGGCGCCTGCCGCGAACAACAAGAAGAACTTACCGGCGAAAGTGAAGGCCCCGAGAGGCCCGAAAGAGAAGTACTCACCTAAGCCTGCAGCAAGCGGCAAGTCATTCGTTAGAATAATAATCAGAGAGCAAAAAAGAGAGGCAAATACGATATTAACGCCCCTTAAGGCTAACCAAATTAAAAGTGCAACGCTGCCGAGTAAGCCTAGATAAGTCATTCTGTGCCCTTGCTGTCTTAAAATTATGTTGGGGATTCTGCATGAATTCCTCGATCCTGCAAAGGGTCTGAAATTGACGCTTCTTATGCTGAAACATTTTACATGGTGTAGCTAAGCGCAGTAGTCTAATGGGCTGATTTTTCGACCCTTACGTATCAACCAAAAAACTCGAGGTAAGAACATGTTTCGAATCGTTTCGCTGCTGGCTGGTTTGTTGCTTTTGACGGCCTGTGGTTCGTCGCAAGTGGATCCTATTTCGTGGGACACGGTAGCGGTGAGAACGACTTCAGGTTTAGCAGTGCCTTCAAAACAAGGTGAGGTTTTAAGCTACCGAGATATCCCCTACGCGCAGGCACCGGTGGGTGATCTCAGGTGGAAAGCCCCGCGCCCCTACAGCAAGCCGAGCGCGGTTATACCAGCTCAGCCCATCAATGACACTCGGGATACTGTGGCCTGCGTCCAGCAGGCCTACGATGCCGGTGGTGTCCCCGGTGAAGGTATCGTCGGGACAGAAGACTGCCTGTACATGGACATAAAAGCGCAGGAAGGGTCCATCGGTAGCGCCAAGCCCGTAATGTTTTGGATTCACGGTGGTGGTAATACATCGGGTTACAAGGGCTTCTACA
This sequence comes from Gammaproteobacteria bacterium, assembly GCA_030427335.1. Lineage (GTDB taxonomy): Bacteria > Pseudomonadota > Gammaproteobacteria > Pseudomonadales > Halieaceae > Aequoribacter. The sequence continues at coordinate 1,267 of JAUHWV010000191.1, forward strand.
ACTTCGATGAACTGGTCCGTCGAGAAGATGTCATTGTTGTGACTTTTAACTATCGACTGGGCCCTTTGGGGTGGTTTACTCACCCGTCGATTCAGGCTGGCCGAGACGGCCTTGATGCCAGTTCCAACTTTGGTCACTTAGATATTATCGAGGCCTTGAAGTGGGTCCAGACCAACATAGAAGCATTTGGGGGAGATCCGAACAACGTCACTATCTTTGGCGAGTCTGCTGGCGGGCACAATGTTCTGGCTTTGCTGGCGTCGCCCTTGTCGGAAGGGTTGTTTCACAAAGCGATCTCGCAGTCGGGCTATGTAAAATCTGCCACGCCTGAGCAGGCTTTCAATCTACATAATGCCGATACGAATATGCGCCGTTCGAGCTGGCAAATTCTGGAACAGATGCAGGTAGATCCTCTTGCTTCGGCTGAGGAACTGCGAGGTTTGGATGCTACAGCCTTGTATGAAGCATACTACGAACTGGATGGAGAAGGCGACGTGCCGCTGACCACGGCCGATGGCGTCGTGATCCCGACTGAAGGTTTTATGGCGGCACTTGGTAATCCAGATTACGCAAAGAACGTGCCTGTGATCGCCGGTGCAAACCGCGATGAAGTCACTTTGTGGTTGGGTATGCACCGTTACTTCATTGAAACGAGTTATCCGTTTACCAAGCTGCTGCCGCCCAAGCTATCGATTAAGGATCCGGATTTGTACAGCGATTGGATTCGTGTGCGCTCCGCGGCCTGGAAAGTCAGAGGGGCAGATCAGCCCTTGATGCAACTGGAAAAAGCGGGCTATCAAAATCTCTACGCCTATCGTTTTGACTGGGATGATCAGGAGACCTCATTTTTTGCTGATTTCCCGAAAATTATTGGTGCGGCGCACGGCACGGACATTGCGTTTTTGACCGGCGCGTTCACCTACGGCCCGGTGTCTCGTTGGGTGTATCCTGACTCGGCAGAGCGACAAGAGATGATGGAGCTCATGATGGGCTCTTGGGCGGAGTTCGCGCGCTCAGCAAAAGCAACGACCCCTGTGGGTTGGCCTGCGTTTTCATCGCAAGGTCGTGATTTCGTGCATTTGGATGTGGGCGACGCGTTGAAGATTGCCAGCGACAGCGACACACTGGATAGCTTGCTTGAGCGCATAGAGGGTTTCAGTCACATGACTCAGCGTGAGAAGTGCTTACTCGGTTGGGAGACGCTCACTAAAGTGGGACAGCCAGATTATGCAGCTTTTGAGCGCTGGGGTTATTGCCCAGGCTTTGATGCGGTCGCTGTACAGGAAGAAATCAAAGATGCCCTGATCGCGGAGTTTGGATCGACCTCCGTTTTATAGATTTCGTTGCTGCGGGGGTCGGAGTACACGCCGATCCCGGTGGTTATCGCGGTGTTTGGATGTACACGATTGTGTGAACGCAGAGTACGGAGTTTGCCGCGACGGCGGCCTTGGCATGGCCAAGTGTAAAGGGGTTGGCGCGTATTCCTACCCTTTCGTTTGCGAGTCGGTCCGCTCAGCTGGCGACTCCGGCCCCGTCGTCTGAAAAGAGGCTAGCGCTGTTTGTACTGTGTGGGGCAGTAGCCGCGCGAAACGCTAGGATCACGCAGTTGCTGGTGTTTTGTTTTGCGTCCAGAGACTCTAGCTCGCCAGTTTCGGAAGGCTTTCGGTTTCAGCTGGCTGCGCATGATTCGGATCGTGTCTGTTTCGCTTAAACCAAATAGGCGTTGGATGGCTTCAAAGGGGGTGCGGTCCTCCCACGCCATCTCGATTAGGCGCGACAGGTCCTCTGGTTTTTCGATGCTTGCGTGTTTTTGTTTCATGGCGTGGATTACGAGTAGAGAGTTAAATAAGATCACATGCGTCTCTACAAGATGCAGATGATAAAAACGAGCGGATCAGTGTAATTTTATGTCAATTTTTTAGTCAGTTTGGTCATTGAGAAGCGGGAGTTGCCTCCGCATCATGTGTGACCTTCAAATTAAGGAGCGTGTTATGACACATACGGCGTACATATACGATGCAGTTCGTACCCCCCGAAGCAAGGGCAAGGCGGGCGGCAGTCTTTACCAAATCAAGCCTGTTGATTTAGGTGCAACTCTTCTGCGCGAGCTTCAACAGCGTCATGATCTGGACACGAGCTACGTGGATGACGTTGTTATGGGCTGCGTTACACCGATCGGTGAGCAGGGCGGCGACGTGGCAAAAATGATTGTCCAGAACGCGGATTGGGACGAATCCGTAGCGGGCGTTCAGCTAGACCGTTTTTGTGCCTCAGGCCTCGAGGCGGTGAATATCGCAGCGCAAAAAGTGGCCTCAGGTTGGGAAGACTTGGTTGTCGCGGGCGGTATCGAGAGTATGTCTCGCGTTCCTATGGGCTCCGCTGGCGGCGCTATGGGCAGTGACCCTGCGTTTTCGCTTAAAACGGGTTTTGTACCTCAAGGCATTGGCGCAGACACCATAGCCACCTTAGGTGGCTGGACTCGCGAAGACGTCGACGCTTTTGCGATGGAGTCGCAGCGTCGTGCAGCGCACGCGCGAGACAACGGTTGGTTTGACAAGAGCGTAGTGCCGGTTAAAGACATCAATGGCGTTACGGTTCTAGAGCGCGATGATTTTATCAAGCCCGGAACGACTATGGAGGGCTTGGCCTCGCTTAAACCGTCTTTTGCGATGATGGGCTCAATGGGCTTTGACGACGTGATTTTGGGCAAGTACAACCAGCTTGAGCGTATCAACCACGTTCACACCCCAGGCAACTCGTCTGGTATTGTGGATGGCTCTAGCGCCGTTTTAATCGGTAGTGAAAAGGCCGGTAAAGATCTTGGTTTGACACCACGCGGTCGCATCGTGGCTACCGCTATTTTGTCGACAGACCCCATTATCATGCTCACAGGCCCTGGCCCCGCAGCGAAGAAGTGCCTAGCGAAGGCGGGCATGACCCCA
>JAUHWV010000023.1 GCA_030427335.1 Gammaproteobacteria bacterium
TCACGGCATAGGGCAGATTATCCAGTATCTTTTGAGGATCGCGCTCCGATGCAGGTAAAGCCAAAACAGATTCCAGCGTCATTTGGAGCCCTCAATCGCTGCCAACTGTTTCAAGATATGGGCCTCGGCTGCAGCCAGCATCTCATCACTCAACCGTACAAAATTGCCGACAGCGGAGGCGATCTCAACGCCGCCCTGCACTACAGTGCCTTTTGAGAACAGGACATTACGCGTAATACGCACCACCTCGCCACGCGCGACAAGAACTTCTTCGGCATTAGCCTTGCGCAAGTGGTCGACCCGCAAATCTATGGTTGGTGCAAAGCCCATTTTGGGCAACGACACGCTCGCTGCGATCCCCAAAGCGGAATCGAGTAAGGTTGTGATTGGCCCCGTGTGCAGCGAACCGCTGACCGGGTCTCCGATCAACTCGGGTTTAGGGGTTAAACTCATTTCTGCCCAACCTTCACCGCAACCGATCATATCGATGCCCAAGGCGCTGAAATGACCTTGGGTTTGCCTACCCACCATCATGCGAATAAATTTATCGTGAGCACTCACTATCTCGGATACCATCCTATTAAGCTACGCCGACTCATTGAAGAGCTCACGACCTATCAACATGCGGCGAATTTCGCTGGTGCCGGCACCGATTTCGTAGAGCTTCGCATCACGCAGAAGCCGCCCTGTGGAATACTCGTTGATATAGCCATTGCCACCCAGCAACTGAATCGCATCCAAGGCCATTTGAGTGGCTCTCTCAGCAGTGTACAAAATCACGCCTGCAGCATCTTTACGGGATTCCTCGCCGCGATCCAACGATTTCGCGACCGTGTACAAATACGCCCGCGAGGTCGAGAGCGCCACGTACATATCCGCAATCTTCCCTTGAATGAGTTGGAACTCACCAATGGATTGGCCGAATTGCTTACGGTCGTGAATGTAGGGTACGACAATGTCCATACAGGCCTGCATGATACCCACCGGTCCGCCGGACAACACCGCCCGCTCATAATCCAAACCGGACATCAGAACGGCAACACCCCGCCCCACCTGGCCTAGTACGTTTGCTTTTGGCACTCGGCAGTTTTCAAAAACCAGCTCACACGTATTTGAGCCACGCATACCTAACTTGTCGAGTTTTTGCGCTCGTGAAAATCCCGGGGTATCGCGCTCCACGATAAATGCCGTGATACCTTTTGATCCACCCTCGGGATCAGTCTTGGCGTAGATCACATAAACGTTCGCGTCAGGCCCATTCGTAATCCACATCTTATTGCCATTGAGAACGTAGTGATCGCCGTCTTCATCGGCGCGGAGTTTCATACTCACCACATCCGAGCCTGCGCCAGGCTCTGACATCGCCAACGCGCCAATGTGCTCCCCAGAACACAGCTTCGGCAGGTAGGTTTGCTTCTGCGTTTCAGATCCATTCTTTCGGATTTGATTAACACAGAGATTAGAGTGCGCACCATAAGACAAACCGACGGCGGCAGAAGCTCGTGAGATTTCCTCCATGGCGATACAGTGCGCCAAGTAACCCATACCCGAGCCACCGTATTCGGCCTCTACCGTAATACCCAAAAGCCCAAGATCGCCCAGCTTACGCCATAGATCCATGGGGAACTGATTACTTGAGTCGATCTCTGCCGCTCGGGGCGTAATTTCAGCCGCAGCGAATTGCGCAACCATGGATCGTAGCGCTTCAAGTTCTTCCTCGAGCCCAAAATTTAAAGTCGGGTAAGTCATATTGCTCTCCGGTTATAACCGAACCATTATTATCTGCGCATTCACGCAAGGTATTTGTACTACGCCGACTTACGGCGAGCCTCGAAGGCAGCCATCTGCTCTGGCGTCGCCTCTTGCTGATAAAGGTTTTTCCACTCACCGTAGGGCATACCGTAAATAATCTCACGAGCGGCTTCGTACTCGACCTCATGCCCCCGATCCTTTGCCGCCGCCACGTACCACTTGGCCAAACAGTTACGACAAAAGTCCGCCAAAATCATAAGTTCTATATTCTGAACTTCTTTGTGATTATCCAAGTGTTCAAGTAGACGCCGGAAAACGGCCGCCTCTATTTCGGTGTTAGTCGACATGGGTACCTCCTAAAATCTGAGCGACAGTGTACCTAAATTCAGAAGATAAACCATGTCATATGGCGACGTCTTGGCATGGACAATCTCGCCTCTAAACGTCGGGCGTCAGGATACAAATTAAAAATCGTCGCATCTTGGCCCATCAGCGCTTTCTGGACACAAAATCGGAAGCAGTTCACTATACTTATTTTACCAAAGTCATAAGGAGCTGAAACGTGTCGAGCGTCCCAAAACAGACCCAAGTAAAATGCTGCGTGATAGGCGCGGGGCCCAGCGGCATAAGCACGATAAAGCGATTAAAAGATTTCAATATCGACTACGACTGCTTCGAAGCATCCGACAATGTCGGCGGTAATTGGTATTACAAAAACCCCAACGGCATGTCTGCCTGTTACCAAAGCCTGCACATTGATACCTCAAAATTCCGAATGGGTTTCGAGGAATTCCCCGTGCCCACTGATTGGCCTGACTTTCCGCACCACAGCGACATTTTCAAATACCTAAACGACTACACCGATCACTTCGGCTTGCGCGAAACCATTACTTTCAACACGAAAGTCGAAAAGGCACACCGTGAAGAAGATGGTCAGTGGACGGTTGAAACGAGTAATGGCCAAACGCGATCTTACGATTATTTGCTCGTCGCCAATGGTCACCACTGGAGCCCGCGCTGGCCAGAACCGGCCTACCCTGGCGAATTCGCGGGTGAACAGATCCACGCACACAGCTACAACACCCCCTTCGACCCCATCGACATGCGCGACAAGCGCGTTTTAGTGGTAGGCTCAGGTAACTCAGCAATGGACATTTCGTCTGAACTATCCATGCGTTTTTTGACAAAAGAGCTGCACATCTCGATGCGCCGCGGTGTTTGGGTGTTCCCTAAATACATCAACGGCAAGCCGGCCGATAAGGTGATGCTCCCCGGCTGGGTACCGAAAAGCATTCAAAACTGGCTGATGGAAGTGACCGCAAAAAAACAAATCGGCAACCCGAAAGACTACGGTCTACCTGAGCCCACCTACAAAGTCTGGCAAGCCCACGGCACCATTTCTGGCGAATTTTTGCAGCGCGCAGGCTCGGGCGATATCAAAGGCCGGCCGGGAATCGATCGATTTGAGGGTAATACGGTGTACTTTACCGACGGCAGTGCCTCGGACTTCGACATCATTGTTTGGTGCACAGGTTACAAGATTGAGTTCCCCTTCTTCGACCAGCCGCAATTCATGGCTGATGAAAAGAACAACCCACCCAAACTGTTCAAGCGCCTGTTTATTCCAGAGGTACCAAACCTAATATACATGGGCCTCGCGCAATCGCTGCCGACGCTTGTCAATTTTGCAGAGCAGCAGTCAAAGCTGGTCGCACGCTACATCACCGGGGAATACGCGCTGCCTAGCACCGAACAAATGCACAAAGCGATTGTGGCAGACGAGGAATTCTACACGGGCCACTACTACGACAGCCCGCGCCATACGATCCAGCTGCATTTCGATCACTACGCAAAACGCCTATATAAAGAAATCGAACACGGCTCTGCGCGGGCCCGAAAGCAGGGCACTCAGCGCGCTGCGTGATTTACCAGCACTCGGGTCTGACTTAAGGCTCGAGTGCTCTTGCAGCCTACGAGCCCGGAAGGCACCTTATCACCTCGCAAATTTGAATATAGCCAATCGTCTGCATGTGATACCAAACCGTGCCTAACTGGGTCTTGGTAGATTCGATAGCGAATTTCCGAGAGCTCTCGCCGTGACCGAATTCGGTGAACTTTGATTTCTGGCCGCAAAATATCCAGCCGCCTTACCTTAAGGCGCGCTCGAATGCCGCTGCGCTCGGCCAAGCACTCTGAAAAATCAGCGCAAATCGACCGCCACAACTCGTCGGAATGTAAAGTATTGTGTGCCAGAGTTGCGGCAATATGAATATGGTTGGGCAATAAACACAGAGCGTGCAGATATAGCTGATCGCGTCTGACCGCCGCATCTACGGCGTCTATGAATAAATCAGCATGATCGACACAATAACTCTTATATTCATGCTGCAGCTGCAATGTTATGAACTGAGTTTCTCCTATCATCGTTCCCCGCCCTCCTTGGCGCATAAACATAGAATCGAGTGTACCTACCCCAGCTAGCCAGAAAAGACAGCCGAACACATAGGATGGCATTTGAGTCGAAGAGATGAATCTCGACCGCGCTTTTCGGGCAAAATACACGACTCATGCTAAACTGCGCACGACGAAACTGAGAACACACTATGCACTGCCCATTTTGCTCTGCTAACGACACCAAAGTCATAGACTCCCGTCTGGTCGCCGAAGGCGATCAAGTGCGCCGTCGACGCGAATGCTTCGACTGCAAGGAGCGCTTTACCACTTACGAGATTGCCGAACTCGTAATGCCACGCGTGGTCAAACAAAACGGCGTTCGGGAACCCTTTGACGAAGAAAAGCTTCGTGCCGGCCTACAACGGGCACTCGAGAAGCGCCCTGTCGGCGTTGAGGCTGTCGAGGCCGTAATCGAGCGTATCAAACATGCTCTGCGTGCAACCGGCGAACGCGAAATCGGTTCGCGCGTACTCGGGGAACTCGTTATGGACGAGCTTCGTACACTTGATGAAGTTGCCTACGTGCGCTTTGCCAGCGTCTACCGAAGCTTTCAGGATATCTCTGAGTTTAGGGATGCCATTGATAAACTGCGCCACCCCTCCGACCCAAGCTAGGACTTATGTTTACCCCACAGGACATCGGCTTTATGCAGCGCGCGATCAAGCTCGCTGATCGCGGGCGTTTTGCGGCCAAGCCCAACCCTCATGTGGGCTGTGTTCTCGTAAAAGATGACCAGATTATCGGTGAGGGTTTCACCCAGCCACCCGGCCAAGGTCACGCAGAAGTGCAGGCACTTCGTCAGGCCGGCGAAAATGCCAAAGGTGCCTGCGCCTATGTCACGCTCGAACCGTGTAACCATCAGGGGCGAACCGGACCCTGCAGCGAGGCGCTGATACAGGCGGGCGTCACGCGCGTTATTGCCGCTATTCAAGACCCCTACCCCGAAGTCGCGGGGAAAGGCTTTCTGCGTCTAAGAGATGCCGGAATTGAAGTGCAAGTCGGTTTATTAGAAGCCACAGTAAAGCAACAGCTGCGCGGTTTCCTGGCCCGCATTGACCGAGGCTACGGTTTCATCACCTTAAAACTCGCCTGCTCGCTGGATGGTAAAATCGCACTGGCCTCGGGCGAATCCAAATGGATCACCGGGCTTGCCGCGCGCACCGATGTGCAGCGCTTACGCGCACAATCCGGCCTAATCATAACAGGAGCTGGCACGGTCTTAGCTGATGACTGTCGACTCACAGTACGACAAGAACAGTTGGTTGTTGGCCGGGATCTCATGCTCACCCAACCCACACGCGCCGTGCTGGATTCCCGGCTGCGAATACCAGAGAACGCTCTCATTTTGGGCGCTGAGGCCCCTACCATCCTGTGCTGCGATGCCAGCACAATCAAAGTACCCGGACATCTTACCGAGTACCCATTGTGCCGAGTTGATCAGCTCAATTCAGAAGAGGGGCTCCGGAGCGTTATCGCGCAACTCGCGCAAATCGCACCCGCAAACGAAATTCTGCTAGAATGCGGCCCCGCGCTGGCCGGTAACGCACTCAAAGCGGGTTTGGTTGACGAACTCGTCTTGTACCAAGCGCCCATGCTTTTGGGTCATAGCGCACAAAGCTTAGTTCAAATGGACATAAGCACCATGACAGAGCGCCTTAACTTCGATTTAATCGAGACCAGACAGATCGGAAAAGACCAGCGCTTAATCCTAAGGCCCCGCGCTTAAATCAGGGAACTCTATGTTTACAGGCATCATAGAAGCGATAGGTGAAATCGCGACCATTGAACCGCGTGGCGGTGATGTACGTTTGCGTGTCAAAACAGGCAAATTGCCGCTTGAGGGCGTGCAACTGGGGGACAGTATTTGTACCAGCGGCGTTTGCCTTACAGTAGTAGACTTACCCGGCGATGGCTATTGGGCCGACGTATCCAACGAAACTCTGAGCCTGACGACGGTAGGTACTTGGTCAACTGGCACCAAAGTGAACCTCGAACGCGCTCTAACGCCCGAGTCACGTTTGGGTGGCCACATTGTTAGTGGGCACGTCGATGGCATGGGTACCGTGGTTGAACGTTATGAAGAGGGCCGAAGCTGGCGATTTCTTATCGAAGCACCCGCTGAATTAGCTCGCTACATCGCACACAAAGGTAGCATTTGTATCGATGGCACAAGTCTGACCGTAAACAGCGTGAATGGCGCTCGATTTGACCTCAATATTATTCCGCAAACGATGGCTGAAACGGTCATTGGCGGCTATCAAGTAGGCACGCAGGTGAACCTAGAAGTCGATGTAATCGCACGCTACCTAGAACGTTTACTTTTGGGCGACAAAGCCGCCAAACCCTCCGGACTGAGCTTGGATACGCTCGCCGAAAACGGTTATCTAAACCGTTAAATTAATAAGGATTTTGAAATGCTAAACACGGTCGAAGAACTGATCGCTGACCTTCGCCGCGGCCAGATGGTCGTCTTAATCGATGACGACAAAGACAGCGCCTCGGAAGGGGTCGTTATGGTCGCCGCGGATCACGTGGATGCCACCGCCGTCAACTTTATGGCGCGACGCGCCAAAGGTCTCGTCTGTCTCGCGATCACCAAAGATCGGTGCAAACAGCTGAATTTGCCGCTCATGGCCGAGGATTCAGGTGCCGAGAAAACCAACTTTACCTTGTCGATCGAAGCGCGACATGGGATTGATACCGGCATCTCTGCCGCGGATCGCGCACTCACGGTTCAAGTTGCCGTAGCGCCGAACGCCGTGCCAGATGATATTGTGCAGCCCGGCCATATTTTCCCGCTCGCCGCGGAAGAAGGCGGGGTACTAACTCGAGCTGGCCACACTGAAGCCGCTGTCGATTACGCACGCCTCGCAGGCTGCTCACCCGCAGCGGTGATTGCAGACGTTCTTACACCAGAAGGTTACCTTGCGGATGGGCAGACGCTGCGTGAATTTGCCCGCACTTGGGACCTAAAAATTGGCAGCATCGCCGATCTGATCCACTTCAGGCTAAGCAACGAGCGCACCATTCGCCGTGAGCGTGAAGGCAAAATCAATACCAAGCACGGCGAATTCGAGCTTATCGCATTCCGTGACCAAGCCAACAGTTTGATTCACATCGCATTAACGAAAGGCCAAATTGATGGTTCAAAAGAAGTGCCCGTTCGCGTTCATGTGCAGTCCGTTTTGAGAGATCTGGCCTCTACGCGTGTCAGCGGCGTGGAATCGTGGGACATCGACACGGCAATCGAGTATCTGTCACGCCAAGACTCAGGCGTGGCGGTTATACTTGCTAACGATGAGAGCGCCGAAACCTTGTTGCACTCGGTTGATATGGCTTTGGGCAATACCGACGCCACCAAACCGAAAATCGCGCCTACCTACAACCGCATCGGTATAGGTTCTCAAATACTTAAAGATCTGGGCGTCAGGAAAATTTCGCTGTTGGGCGCACCAATGAAGTACAATGCGCTCTCTGGATTTGATTTAGAAGTACACAGTTTTATTGAACCGAGTGGCAAGATCACTCGAGTTGAGGAGTCTTAAGATGACCGTACAAACTCTTGAAGGCCAATTGGCATCAGGTAAAGGCCGCTACACGCTCGTAGTGGGTCGCTGGAACAGCTTTGTCGTTGAACACCTACTGGAAGGGGCAATTGACACCCTTCGCCGCCACGGCGTGTCAGACGAACAAATGAAAATCGTGCGCGCGCCGGGGGCATTTGAAATCCCACTGGTGTGTAAAAAGCTGGCAGCGAAAGGCGATACGGATGCCATTATCGCTCTAGGCGCTGTCATTCGTGGCGGTACACCACACTTCGAACACGTAGCCGGCGAATGCACCAAGGGGATCGCCCAAGTGAGCCTTGAATATGGTCTTCCCATTGCCTTTGGCGTACTCACAGTAGACTCGATCGAACAAGCGGTTGAACGCTCAGGAACGAAAGCCGGTAACAAAGGCGCCGAAGCCGCCATGTCGGCGATCGAGATGGTCGATCTGTTAGCTCAGGTAGGCTAAGTGGCTAAAAACATCAATACGCTCTCGGCGCAGCGTCACAAAGCGCGACACTACGCCGTTCAAGCGCTCTACCAGTGGCACATGAACGAAGCCGCAGTCAGCGATATCGAAGCCGAATTTCGGGTCGACTACGATTTCAGTCACGTCGACCTCGAATATTTCCAGGCCATACTGCGCGGCGTTGTGAACACCTACGGTGCCCTTGATGCGTATCTAGAGCCACTCTTGGATCGCAAGCTTGATGATCTTGATGCAGTTGAGCTCGCGATACTGCGCCTGGGCCTATACGAGCTAAAAGAGCGCATCGATGTCCCCTTCAAAGTCGTTATCAACGAGGCGGTCTCGCTTGCCAAAAAGTTTGGCGCGACCGACAGCCATAAGTATGTGAATGGCGTTCTCGACAAAGCGGCCCGCAGCTTTCGCGGCTTAGAGCTCGGGCTCACGGCAGAATAAACATAAGCGTCGGTCCAAACGTGGGCGAATTCGAACTTATAAAACGCTATTTTTCGGGGCTTGACCACGGGCCGAACACCCTTATTGGCTTAGGTGACGACGCTGCCGTACTCAACATCCCACCTGACCATACGCTGGTCGTCTCAGTCGATACCAGCGTCGTGGGCACGCATTTTCTGGAAAGCACCTTCGCAGAAGCGGTCGCTTACCGATCGATTGCAAGCGCGGCAAGTGATCTCGCCGCCATGGGCGCCAAACCATTGGGCATGACGCTCGCCATCACGCTACCCGAGGTCGATGAGTGGTGGTTAAGAACCTTTAGCGAGGGTCTCTGTCGCGCCTGTGCCGATTTTCAGTGTCCACTCATTGGCGGTGACACGACTCGTGGCCCCCTAACGATTAGCATTACGGTTCACGGCCTGCTCCCCGAGGGTAGAGCACTCACTCGTGACGGTGCCAAACCGGGCGATGATATATACGTGTCCGGCACCTTGGGCAATGCGGCTGGCGGCCTAAAAGTGGAGCTAAACGAATGTGAAGGCGATGACTTTGAGCTTAACGAAAGGCTTCACGATGCTTGGCTTTCGCCCACACCTCGCCTTGAGCTAGGACAGACCTTGTTGCCGTTCGCAACGAGCTGTATCGATATTAGCGACGGCTTACTGGCAGACCTCGGACACATTATTAAAGCGTCACAGGTAGGAGCCAAACTCAATTTAGCGGATATACCGCTGTCCGCAGAACTCGTTACCGTTTTTGGTCAAGACGCCGCGCTTGCAATGGCACTCAAAGGCGGGGAAGACTACGAGCTTTGCTTTACCTTACCCGAGGGCACAGCAGCACCCCAGGGCTGTCGCCGGATCGGCAAGATCACAGACGGAACAGGTATAGAGACAAAGGATGGGCCACTCACTTTCGAGGGTTGGACACATTTCTAAACGCAATCCGCGTGTGAGCCCATCTGCTCTGCCCCCTGCTCTCTGCTTACTGTTTGCTACCCTCCACCAACCACCAACTAAATGTTAATTGTGTGACCAATCATCGGTCGCCGCTTCAACCACTACCGCAGATAGCGGTGCATCTGCCTCGAGCACCCATACCTCAAACGGCTCTATACAAATCTCTCTGGCTTCCGTTTAATGAAGCTCAATAACAACGATCAGAGGGAAGTCATATGAAAACATTAGTTGTAGGTGGAACAGGTCTAATCGGTGGAACCATTGCACTGCACTTACAAGGTCTGGGACATGACGTATCGGTGATGTCTCGCAAACCGTCAGAGGCGCCGGGGCTCAAGGATCTGCCTTGCGTTCAAGGTGATTACATTAATGACAACTGCGATGATGGCCGGCTCGAAGGCTTCGAAGCACTGGTTTTTGCCGCCGCAGCGGACATCCGCAATGTCCCACAAGATGGCTCCGTCACTTTCGAAGAATTTTATACCCAAGCGAATGACATCTCGGTTCCGCGCTTCTTCGAAGCCGCAAAGAAAGCAGGTATAAAACGCGCGGTTTATATTGGCACCTTCTACCCTCAGGTCGCACCGCATCAAATCGGTGTTGACCCCTACGTCACTTCGCGCCACAACACCGACGTCGCCGTGCTCGCACTAAACGACGACAACTTCAATGTCTGTAGCTTAAACCCACCCTTTGTATTGGGCAGCCTTCCCGGCCTACCCGTACCGCACCTAGATGCGCTGGTTTATTACGCCAAAGGTCTCATTCCCGAAATGCCGGTGTTTGCACCCCTGGGCGGCACTAATCACATAAGCACCCACTCTTTGGCGCAAGCGACTGCAAACGCACTTGAAAAGGGCGAAGGCGGCAAACCCTACCTGATTGGTGACGAGAACCTGAGCTGGAAGGAATACCTAGAACTCTGGTTTGCAGCGGCGGGAAACCCCATCGAGTTACCCGTGAGCGAAGACGAGCACCCCATGTTTCCTGACATAATTATGTTCGCGGGCCCCGGGGCAACCGTCAGCTTCGACATGAGCGATGAAGACATGGCGGTCTTAAACTACGATCGGAACCAGGTCAAAGGATTGATCGAACAGATTGCATCGAGTGTCGGTTGAAGCGCCGTACGACCAAATGATCCTAGACATACGGCGACTCACCTCAGGCTGGCAATCTGCAGCCAGCCTGAGCACTGTCTTGGCTCTGCTCGTGGGCTGTCAGCCGGTTGACGACCCGTCTCTGTTTGCCGAAGTATCGCAAAGGGCCCAACGACCGGAAGCCCTTAAGCCACAGGAGCCGAATCCACTTAACAATGTCTACTTTGGCGATCTACACATCCACACCAGCTACTCGACCGATGCTTTTACTATGGGTGTGCGTGGCCTACCCGACGACGCCTATAACTACGCCAAAGGTGAAGTCATCGATCATCCCCTCGGCTTTCCTATTCAAATTCGTCAGCCGCTGGACTTTGCCGCCGTAACCGACCATGCAGAATACCTGGGCGTGGTTCGGGCAATGGATCCGCCAATGATCCTCAACGAACGTTCGATGCGCGAGCGCCTGCTAGAAGATGGCCCCCTCCTCAACACGCTGACTTTTTTACGTATCGCCACCTTCTTTAGCCTAGGTGATGTCGATACGGCTGAGGCCACTCCTATATCAAAGGCAACTTGGGGCGCCACGATTGACTCGGCAGAAAGACACAATGAACCCGGACGATTTAGCGCATTTATTGGCTACGAGTGGAGCTCGATGCCCAACGATCAAAATCTGCATCGCAATGTGATTTATCGTGGTAACCAGATACCGGAATTGCCTTTCAGCTCTCTGGAGTCAGAGGACCCTCGCGATCTATGGACACAGCTGGAACAAGAGCGCGAGCAGGGTATGGACAATATCGCCATACCCCATAACGGCAATTTGAGCGACGGCCGTATGTACAGCGAAAGCACTTTCAGCGGCGAGCCCATTAGCATTAAGTACGCGCAACGACGTATGCAAAATGAGCCTATAAGTGAGCTATTCCAAGTTAAAGGGGCGTCGGAGACACACCCCGCTTTATCACCCGATGACCCCTTCGCTAACTTCGATATTGTTAACCAAATGCTGAGCAACGAAGTACGTGACTCAGAACCCAAGGGCAGCTATGTTCGAGATGCCTTGAAAACGGGGTTGAGGTTGGAGCGCAATCTGGAATTTAACCCTTACCAGTTTGGCGTCATCGGCTCGAGCGACGGCCACACAGCCAGCTCACCCGTGGAGGAAGACAACTACACCGGCAAACTGCCCTTACTGGATGGATCGGCGGCCATTCGAATGGGAGAGGCTTATCTTCTGCTCGATGAGCGCAACCCAAGCTCCGAGTGGGGCGCTGCGGGCGTCGCCGCCGTTTGGGCTCCAGAAAATTCTCGCGAGGCGCTATTTGATGCGATGAGGAACAAAGAAACTTACGCTACGTCCGGCCCCCGAATCACATTGCGGTTTTTCGCGGCACCCGCATTTCCTGAGGACTTGTTAGAACGAGGCGATTGGATTGGCGACGCGTATGAATTGGGTGTGCCCATGGGTGGTGAGCTCAAAGCAGCCGATACCTCTCCAACCTTTGTGGTCGCCGCATCGAAAGATGCCTTGGGCGCTAATTTAGACCGTATCCAAATCATTAAAGGTTGGATTGACCCAGAGGGTGCCACGCACGAAAAAATTTACGACGTCGCCCTGTCGCCCAACAGAGGACTGAAAGGCTCGTCTCTCACACCCGGAGCTGTTGGAAATACGGTCGATATTGCGGAGGCAAGCTATACCAATGCCATCGGCAGTGCGCAGTTGAGTGCACAATGGAAGGATCCCGACTACGAGCCAAGCCAGAGTGCGTTTTACTACGCGCGCGTGCTCGAGATCCCCACTCCGCGCTGGTCGACTTACGACGCCAAAACCCTCGGTGTAACGGCACCAGAGCCAAGCTCACATCAAGAGCGTGCGGTCAGTTCGGCTATTTGGGTACAACCCCAAACAAGGCGCCAGTAAAACTCGAAACAAATTCCGATCGCTGCCTTGACGAGGATCAAATCCTCACAGCGCCTCCAAACTATACTAGTAAGACGTGAAGTCAATGGAGGGGATATGCGACCCATTTTTCAAATAACCGCACTAGCAGCCTGTCTGCTGAGCGGAACCGCTTTTGCGAACGGCAGCTCAGTGAGAAACGAGCCAATTAGCCCAATTCAACCCATCCAAATAACTGAGCCGGCCAAAGTTGAGCTTGGAAAGCAGCTGTTTTTCGATCCAAGGCTTTCGATGTCAGGGGTGATCTCATGCAATACTTGCCACAATTTATCCCTCGGGGGTACTGATAATCTAAAAACTTCGGTAGGTCATAGATGGCGTTCGGGGCCAGTTAATTCCCCCACAGTATTTAACTCCAGCCTCTCAATCGCCCAGTTCTGGGATGGTCGCGCAGCAGACTTGCAGGAACAAGCGGCAGGACCAATCAAGGCGGATGTAGAAATGGCTATGCCACACACGCTGGCTGTTGGGGTAATTCAGTCCATTCCCGGCTATCGCAGTCAATTTGCTGCTATCTATAATGACGAGCAGGTCTCGCTAAATCGTATTACGGATGCTATCGCCCGTTTCGAGGAAACTTTGGTGACACCGAATTCGCGTTTTGATCAGTGGTTACTGGGAGACGACACCGCAATCTCAGCGCAAGAACTCGCGGGCTACCAATTGTTCAAATCACATGGCTGCGTTGCTTGCCACAACGGACCGGCTCTGGGCGGCACCTCTTTCCAAAAAATGGGAATAATCGAGCCCTACAATTCGAGCTCACCTGCGCAAGGCCGCATTGCAGTTACGGGCAAGGATGCTGATCGTTTCAGCTTCAAGGTACCAACCTTACGCAATGTTGAACTGACTTATCCTTATTTTCATGATGGCGAGGCAGAAACGCTGGCAGAAGCCGTTGCGATTATGGGTAAACTGCAGTTAGGTCGAAATTACTCTGATCAAGAGATAGAAGATATAGTGGCATTCCTCAACACTTTGACGGGTGATAGACCGGCAATCGAGTTGCCGCTATTGCCCGCCTCTGTGGACGGCACACATCGGCCCGAACCATTCAAGTAGTCACAGGGTAATGGGCGGAACCGGAGAAACTATGGTTCAGGGATACACCGGTTCCGCGCAATGCACTTAAGTGAAAAATAAACCGATCATTACTCGTCAAAAAAGCGAACCAAATTGCCGCAGTTCACCCCTTGAAAGAACGCTCTTAGCTCAGAGCGAGCGGAATCGGGCAATCCTGAATATTGTGATTTGAGCACATCTAGGCACTTAGCTTGATACGGGAAGGGAGGCTGCCGCCAAAGCTGTCCGCCGACCTCACACTCCACCTGTTCAGCGCCGCCCCGTATCGCTCTGTAATTAGCGAGCATTACCGGCACATAGCCCACACCGATTTCAGCCAAAAGCAATTTAATCGAAGTCGACACCGCCTCGAGGCTGTCCACATGCATCGCATCAAGCGGCGCTTCAAGACCCGAAATGTCGTCTAAGTTTTGCGTCCAAGATACCACCCGAGGCGCGATTTTCACGGCGAGCTCACTGGACGTTGGGTCAAAGCAAGTTAACTGGGTTAATTGCCCATACACCGCAAAGTCGCAGGAAGCGGGCGCCGCACCCAGTAAAAAACGCGATTCGCGCAAGCAGGCATCCAGACAGCTCAAAATACGCTCGTAGCTTTGCTCAATTACAGGGCCTGTTACTTCATTAGAGCCCACCACATAGAGCCGAGCTATTTGCCGTTGGGAAAAGTAATCACTCATCGCTTCGCGTTTTTCTTGAGCGATCGTGGTATCGCCCCAGATGGGGATCAAGGCGCCGGCTTTTTCGATATCAGGCGCGAAATTCCAGCGGTAATGAAACATCGCCTTGGTGAGCCATTCATCGGCGAAGTCTTCGATCAAAGCATTCAAGAAGGCGACCGCTGGGCTTTCTGGGATAACCGGTCTCGCGCTGTTTTCAGCCTCGAGCCGGTGAATCAGAGGCGTGGTATCGGTAAGGGCCTCGCTGGAATGGGGGTAGATCACATAGGGAATAATCGGAACTCGCGGCTGAGGCAAACCCTGTGACTCTACCGAGCCCTGCGAGATAGCCAAAAAAGGAATTCGTTTATAGCGCAGGTATGCCTGTAGCTTACGCGTGTAGGGTGAACCGAAAGCACCCACCACTTTAAAGGCGTCACTCATAGATTATTCTCTTGCTCTCAAGTTGATGAGCACCAGATTAACCCGCTTACAGATATGAGTACAGCTGCACTCAGAACTCAGAGCTTAAAAATTGCCTCTCCGAGCAAGACAGGCAAGCAAGTCTCACTTATGGCTGTAACAAAGAGATTTTAACGGCATACGAGAGATCCACTCAGGTATACTCAACCGCATCAAGGTTAAGACCGGAGCAGCGCCATGAACGCAACCAACCCAGAACTGGGGCAACAGTGCGTCACCGGACAAATACATACTAACTATCACGATGTCGGTGAGGGCGAACCTGTTTTGCTTCTGCACGGGTCTGGCCCCGGCGTGAGCGCGTGGGCGAACTGGCGTTTGACCTTTGAGGCTCTAAAAGGCTCATTCCGGCTGATTGCACCCGATTTAGCGGGCTTCGGCTTTACGGAATTTCCTGATAACCAAGTCTTTAATCGACAGAACTGGTTGGATCAAATCGTCGGACTGCTTGACGCGCTACACCTAGATAAAGTGAACGTCGTGGGTAACTCGTTTGGCGGCTCAATGGCACTGGCGTTGGCCATTCACCATCCTGAGCGAGTGAACCGGGTTGTATTGATGGGCTCTGTGGGCGTTCCATTTAAAATTACCGAGGGGCTGGATGCGGTCTGGGGCTACACACCATCGCTAGAACGTATGAAGTCGATAATGAGCATCTTCGCCTACGATAACTCGTTGGTGGCCGATTCCATTGTGCAGAGCCGTTATGAAGCCAGCCTACGCGACAGCACGCGTCGCGCGTACGAGAGCATGTTCCCTGCTCCAAGACAGCGCTGGGTAGACGCCATGTCGCACTCACATGTGGAAATTACCCGCATCCCCCATGAAGTACTCTTGATTCATGGAAGAGACGATAAAGTCATTCCGCTGGAAACTTCGCTCACGCTGAACCAACTCATAGAAAAGAGTCAGCTACATATCTTCGGCCGCTGCGGACATTGGACGCAAATTGAGCACAAAGATGCCTTCGCTTGTCTGCTGAAAGACTTTTTCCAGGCCAATCTGAGCTGAGGTTTCAGCAACACTCCGGTTTGGCCCCACGACTAAGATGTAAATTGCGGCACCAATGACTCGCTGCGATTTGCATTCTGCTCACTTTTTCGCTACTTTGGCCAAGTGGCCTGACCAGTTTGGGCGAATGAATGAATACAGCCAAAGGGGGTTAGCATGCGACCAGTCGCTACCAAACTCAAAATTCGAAGCACATTCACTTATAAGACGGTAGCAAGAACGGCGCTTTTGAGTTCGCTGGCCTTTCTGACGAGCGCTTGTATCGACTCATCAAAACACGAGGGCCGCCCTGAAGATTATCCGCAAGCGCTCGAGCAGCCTTCGATCGAGACTCGCAGCAAGCCCCTGATTAGTATTGATAATTTTTCGTTTCGCGATCTGAACAACTCGGGTACTCTCGACACCTACGAAGACTGGCGGCGCCCTATTCAGGAACGCATAGCAGACCTCGTGTCGAGAATGACACTACAAGAAAAAGCCGGCATGATGCTGATTCAAACGCTCAATGCGGCGCCAGAAGGCGCGCTGCCCGACGACGCCTATGCCTTCGTACAAGATGAGCACATGAACCGGTTCATCTTCCGCAACCCTGTGGTGCCTGAGCCCGATCTCTCTGCACTGCCCGGCCGAAGCGGCGCACAAATCACACCGGCCCAAGCGGCTCAATACACTAACGCGGTCCAGGAACTAGCCGAGTCCACTCGTCTTGGCATACCCGCTTTGTTCAAATCAAACGCCCGCAACCACTATGAGCAAGACGCGCGCCCCGGCATCAATCTGTCTGCAGGGTCATTCTCTACTTGGCCAAAAGAAGCGGGGCTCTCGGCAACGCGTGACCAAGACCTGATTCGCGAGTTTGCCGACATCATGCGGCAGGAGTGGGTCTCGATCGGTTTGCGAGGCATGTACGGGTATATGGCTGACCTCTCGACAGAGCCACGATGGTACCGTGTGCATGAAACCTTTACTGAAGACGCTGATCTCGCGGCTGAAATCATTACCACGCTCGTCACCACCTTGCAGGGCGACACCCTAAGCAAAGACAGCGTCGCGCTCACGATCAAGCATTTCCCGGGTGGTGGCCCGCAAGCCGGCGGTGGAGACCCACACTACCACTTCGGCCGCAACCAAGAATATAAAGCCGGTCAATTTGATGCCCACTTAAAGCCCTTTGTAGCCGCCATTGACGCTGGAACCTCCTCGATTATGGCCTACTACGGTATCCCAGTAGATCAAGATTACGAGCCAAACGATGTCGGCATGGCCTTCTCTAAAGGTATCGTTACCGGGCTGTTGCGGGACAAATTGGGATTCAAAGGCTATGTGAATTCCGATACGGGCATTATCGGCCCAATCGGTGCCAACCGCGCTTGGGGGCTTGAAGATAAGTCCATCGAAGAACTTTTGAGTTTATCGATTCATGCCGGCACAGACGTGCTATCCGGATTTAACAGTCACGCACAAATTTTATCGCTGGTTGAAAAAGGTTTGCTCACAGAAGAACGCCTTGATCTGTCGGTTTCTCGCTTATTAAAAGAGCAATTTGAGCTGGGATTGTTTGAAGATCCTTACGTAGATCCCGAGTATGCGACGGCGCTCGTGGGTAAGCGTGAGTTTCAAGCCAAAGCCGATCTCGCTCAGCGTAAGGCAATCGTATTGCTTAAAAACGACAACAGCCTACTACCATTGAGGGGCAAAGCCTCTGGTGCGACCAATAAACTTGTCACTCTGGGTATTGGCAGTAATGTCGTATCGACTGAAGAAATCGAAATCATTAATGGCGAAGCTAACCCAGACGCCGCGAACGACGCGGATTACGCGCTCATTCGCGTAACGGTGAGCAACCCGGTTACGCCGCTTGGCGACTACCCAATGGAGCCACAGCCGCTACCAGGAATGAATCCCGCTACGATTTTCGGAGGTGCTGCGCCCGATGAACTCGACTTCTTGGCCTTCAGCGAAATGGTAGGCACCAAGTCGTGGCAAGTGGCACCGAGCTTGGCGGAGATTCAAGGCATTATGCAGAAAGTCGGCTCCGAGAACACCATCTTAGCGGTCTACTTTCGGCAGCCCTACGTCTTAGATGACGCCAGTGGTCTTAAAGGGGCAGGCGCTCATATCGCCTTGTTCGGATCGGATGATAATGCGCTCTTAGATGTCGTTACAGGGCGGTTTAACCCAAGTGGCAAGCTTCCTTTTGCGCTGGCAAACAGCGCTGAAGCGATTTTACGGCAGGCGCCCGATGCGCCCGGTTACGCCGAGGAAGATACGCTGTACCCCTTTGGGCATGGGTTGAGCTATTAGCTCACTCTCCGATCATCAATGAAGGGACCGGAGTGCGCTCCGGCCCCTTCATCTCGCAACCCTTCATCTCAGAACGGCTAGCCACAAACAAAAAAAGCCCGTCTTACGACGAGCTTTTTGATGTTTGGTGGGCCGTGATGGATTGATATTTGCGCGATTGCCTCTCGCGCAAATACCCTAAAGGGCGCCGTCGTTTCACTCCCGCGTCCAAAACGCTCTCGCGTTTTGTCGAATTGGTTCTCATCTCATAACGGCTAGCCACAAACAAAAAAAGCCCGTCTTACGACGAGCTTTTGATGTTTGGTGGGCCGTGATGGATTCGAACCATCGACCAATTGGTTAAAAGCCAACTGCTCTACCGCTGAGCTAACGGCCCGACAGAGGCGCGAATTTTACTGGTTTAGTCAGAAAACTCAAGCCTTTCATTACAGAAAAATGGAAAACCTTAATTTTCACAGCTTGTATCGCGTGGGATCAGGAACACCTGCCGCGTTAAACCCCTCTTTCCTCAATCGGCAAGAATCACATAGACCGCAAGCGCGTCCATCTGAGTCAGCCTGATAGCAAGAAATGGTCGAGGCGTAATCAACGCCTAGGGCGGCACCTTGCCTGATAATGTCGGCCTTGGACAGATCGGACAGCGGTGCACGGATACGTATGCGCCCCCCCTCTACACCTACCTTGGTGGCCACGTTTGCGAGTGATTCAAAGGCATCAATAAATTCAGGCCGACAATCGGGGTAACCTGAGTAATCGACCGCATTCACGCCAATGAAGATGTCGTTCGCACCGAGCACCTCAGCCCAACCTAATGCAATCGACAAAAAAACCGTATTGCGTGCAGGCACGTAGGTGATAGGAATCCCTTCTGTTGGCGATTCAGGTACCGCGATGCTTTCGTCAGTTAATGCCGAACCGCCAATCGAATTCAAATTGAGATTCACAACCTTGTGAACCACATCGTTATAAGAGCTGGAAACGCGCTCAGCCGCCACAAGCTCTGCACGGTGCCGCTGCCCATAATCAAAGCTCAGGGTGTAGCACTCAAAACCTTCGGCGTGGGCCATAGCCAAAACAGTGGTCGAATCCAGACCACCAGAGACCAACACAACGGCTTTGGGCTTTGTATTATCTACCGGGCTCATCGTTCCATAATAGTTTGTGAAGTTGTAGTTGGAAGCGCACAGGCAGACGGTCTTCTAGAATCCAATCCGCTAAATCCGTCGGGTTCAGATTACCGTGCACAGGTGAAAATAGCACATCACTAACGCGATCCGTCAGCGCGTACTCGTCTATCTTAAATCGGGCCCATTCGTAGTCGCCGCGATCGCAAATCACAAACTTAACCTGGTCATGCGACTGCAAACGGGCAATGTTGCTGTAATCGTTACGATGCGACTCCCCGGAGGCCGGCGTTTTTAAATCCAGTACCGTAACAACTCTGGCATCCACCCCCTCAATCGACATCGCACCTGAGGTCTCGAGCGACACCTCATAACCCTGATCGCACAAAAGTGAAAGCAAAGGCCAGCAGTTGGGCTGCGCTAAGGGCTCTCCCCCCGTAACCGTAACGTAGCGTGCCCCAAAAACACCCACCCGTTCTGCAATATCGGACAGCGACAATATATCGCCACCCTGAAATGCATACTCTGTATCACAGTAGACACAGCGGAGCGGACAACCCGCAAGGCGCACGAAAACGGTGGGTAGACCTAGGGTTCGGGTCTCCCCCTGAAGGGAGTAGAACAACTCGTTAATTCGAAGCGTCAAACTCGCATCAACGCACGAGCTGTCAGAAAGCAAAGTATTCACTGCAGTTTAAAAATTGTTGTCTAGAAACTGCTGAGCAAGCTTCGACGCTGGATGATTTTTCGAGCCATACTGCTTTATGACGGCATCGAGCAATTCACGCGCCTTCGAAGGGTTGCCCTTGGCAAAGTACACCGTAGCAAGCTTATAGGTCGCATCGGGTATCTTATTGTGTTGCGGATACAGATCCAACAACAATTGAAATGCCTGACGAGACAGTTCCAAGTCGGGTGGGCTTAAAACAAGATAGAGCTCACCCAGCCAATAGTGGGCGTTGGGTGCATAAGCGCCACTGGGATAATCGAGCAAGAACGAGTTGAACGCCGCAACAGCGTCGTCAAACTGCTTGTCGTACACTTTTTGTCGAGCAGCCAAATACGCGGGCTCTTCCTGCGTGTTTAATGAGGTCGCAGGAGCCTTCACGGTTGTAGACGAGGTTGTGCTCGTCGGTTCGCTGCCGGCTGAAGACGAGGCGGCTGTCGCACCCGAGGCCAACCTGCGATCCAAATCCAAATAGCGCTCAAGGCTTTGCTCTTGAAGCATTTTGATTTGATTGGCTTGTTCCTCCACAATCCCGTTCAAACGTCGCACTTCCTCGGCAAGCCTTTGAACCTGCACGAATAAGGAGCCTGCGTCTTGAACGGCAGCTGGATCAGAGCTTTGAACCAAAACACTCTGTCGAGTCGTCGCCACCGAGCCATCAATACCGTAGCTCACAGGACTATCAGGCAGAGATTGGGGCGCGGTTTGCACCGGAGCAATCGGCCGAGCTTGCGCCGAATCCGATCGGCGTTCCGCTTCTAAATCAATAAAATCTTGAGCGGCCAGCTCAATAGAGCCACCCGCCAGCAGAACACACCCGAGTACAACACGCGCCTTCATGAGCACTTACTTAATTTCAACTCGACGATTTTGCGACCAGCTTACTTCGCTAGAGCCGTAAGAAACGGGCTTCTCTTCGCCGTAGCTGATGCTTTCAAGACGCGAACCAGGAATACCCTTAACCATCATGTAGTCGCGAACCGCGTTGGCACGACGCTCACCCAGAGCAATGTACTCACGGGTGCCGCGCTCATCGGTATGCCCCTCTAGACGCACTGAAGCACCGGTCTTGTTCAACAAAGCCACTTGCTTATCCAAGATAGCGCGACCCGCGTCCGTTAACGCTGAGCTGTCGAACTCAAAGTAAACCACGCTACCAGCCATCCGGGCTGCGTCTTCTAAACGTCGCAACTCAGCTG
>JAUHWV010000192.1 GCA_030427335.1 Gammaproteobacteria bacterium
TTTGCCGCCAGAGTTACCTGCAACCTTTGTTACTCTAGATCTGCCGGAGCAGCAACGCGCTTTGGCTGTGCTCGCGCCCGACACGCCATTTGACCGTGTAATCAAGCCGAGTTCAGGCTTGGTTCTGCGCGTAACTAGCGTTGAGCGAATTCTCGAAACGGCTCGAGGAAAAGGATTTGAGTGCCTCCCCATCAAGCGAGAGCGAGCACCGCTGCAGGGACCGCCACGCACCGAAGGGGCCTTCTTTGACGCTGACGGCTACCCTGTGGTCGTTTTTGATTTTAACCCCTGAGGTCTCATTCCATGCAAAAGCAATGGCATCTGAAAAGTCGACCAAAACTTGAGCCAAGCCTCGATAACTTTGAACTTGTGCACGCACCGATACCCAAACTCGAGAGCGGCAAAGCTTTGGTCAAAGTGCTGTATCTTGGTGTGGCGCCAGTCATGTTGCGTTACATGCGTAACGAAACTGATTTTGAACAAACGCTTGAAATAGGCGATTTGATGCCGGGCAGAGGGGTGGGCCAGGTAATCGCGAGCGGTTGTAAAGATCTGCCTGTAGGTGCTTTTGTGCAGGCGCGTTTGGGTTGGCAAGAATATGCGCTCATCGACGGTAATCAGAACCCCAGGCCCTTTGTGTTAGAGCACACGGATTTACCCCTATCGCATGGCATTAGCACGCTCGCGCTGAGCGGATTCACCAGTTTAGTTGGGCTAAGGGAAATAGGCTTAGTTAAGCCCGATGATCGCGTGCTTGTATCAGGTGCAGCTGGCGGGGTGGGTAGTCAGGTAGCCATGATCGCGAAAGCATTGGGCGTTAAGAAGATAACCGGTATTGCGGGTGGTCCCCGCAAGTGTCAAATCATGACGGACGTATTGGGTTACGATCAGGCGCTTGATTACAAAACAGATAACTTGTCGACACAAATCGATGAGGCATTCCCCGAGGGTATAGACGTTTTTTTCGACAACGTCGGCGGAGCTTTACTGGATACCGTCCTAGCGCGTTTGCGACGTCGGGCTCGTATCGTAATCTGTGGTGGTATTTCCGAGTACTTATTGCCCCCCGAACAAAAGCATAAGTTCGCACACATTCAAAACTTGGGGCGACAGGACGCGAAAATGGAAGCATTTTTCATTTACGACTACCAGTCTCATTTTAGTTCCTATGCGGAGGAGTTGGCCGATTGGATTCGCGCGGGCTTGATCCGACCGCTAGAGGATATTTCACAGGGAATTGAAACTTTACCGCAAGCGTTGATCGACTTATACGCGGGCCAAAATCAGGGCGTTCGTATGGCTCGGGTGGGGGTTCCAGAGTGATAACCCATTCGATATTTGCGCACCGCGGATTCTGGATTGCCTGCTTGTGTTTGGTGGTTGTCACCGTCTCTAACGGCATGATCAATAGCGGTCTCTCCGTTTACGACGAGGCGTTAGTAGCGCGCTTTGATGTCACTATAGCCGCCCTGAAATTACGTGACTCAATCAGCTTCATGGGTAGCACTTTGTTCATCGTGCTGGCGGGATTTTGGGTAGATCGATTAGGCCCGAAGCCATTCTTGATAGCGGGTTTGACGATATTGAGCGCCGTATATTATCTGTACCCCATGGCCGAAGTGTTATGGCATGTTTATTTATTGCATGGCGCTTTAGCTTTGGTGCTTGCGTGTGCGGGGAATATGACCGCAATCGTTACCGCGGCTCGGTGGTTCCCAGAACAGAGAGGCTTAGCCGTCGGTATGGCGGTGGCAGGAACCAGTGTGGGGGGCATGATTTTGCCCCCTGTAGCAACGGAATTGATTAACCGGTTTGGCTGGCAGACGGCGATGCAACTTGAGTCGCTAGTCCCGCTCGCTGTGTTAATTTGCGTGGTCTTGCTTCTGCCCAAAGCACTGCCAGCTGCTGAGGTATCCTCCATGTCAGAGGCTAGGGCGCAAAGCTATGCAAGCATACTGCGCTCAGCGGTGTTCATCCGAATTACCTTGGCTGCGAGTCTGACTTACTATGCAGCCCTGTCCCTATTTTCGCATGGGTTTCTGTATTTTCGGTCTCTCGGTTTAGCCGCCTCAGACGCCGCTTGGCAATTATCCATCCTGGCCTTGAGCGCACTCGCGGGGAAATTGGTCACGGGTGCGGTCAGTGATCGTCTGGAATTTGATCACTTCTTTCGGGTACAAATGTGTGTTTTGGTGGTCGGCGTCGCGTTTCTAGCGGGTTTGCCGCATTTCGCTTCGGTTGGCTGTCTTATTGCCGGTTACGGTTGGGGTGGTTTACACGCATTGTACAATATTGTTTTGATTCGCTTGTTCGGCGTCGATATGGCAGGGCGAGTCAATGGTACCGTTTCAGTTGCCGAGGCGGTTGGCGGCTCTGCTGGAATCGCGGCGACTGGCTATTTTGCAACAGCATACAGTTACTCTTTGGGTCTGGCCGTGGCGGCGGTGCTCTCACTGATCGCACTGGGCTTAATCTGGTTCACGCCAACGCGTGCATACCAATATTAACTGTTTGCGTGTCGAGATTCCGGCGAGAGAAATTCTGAGTTGCTCGCAACGCTGATGATTTCCTCAAACAGCAGGGTTGCGGCCGGCGTCAGCGGCCGATCAATGGAATGAATGAGCGCCGCATTGCGAGTTACACTGGGCTCGCTCACAGGAAGTATGCGGACACCGAAATGCTGACTCGCCCCTGCGCTGTGAAGGAGTACGGGGCAGGTCATGATTAAGAACGGGTGCTCTTGGCTCAATCGCATCCCAATTCGGTAGGCGTCTGTCCCCATGAATTGGCTTGGCGGTACGATGCCGGCGTTGATAAAGGTCTGAATGATTTTTTCTTTGTCGCTGGGTCGTGAGTAGGGTACGAGCCAAGGATATTCGGCGAGATCGGCGAGATTAACGACACTTCGGTTGGCCAAGGGGTGCTGATCACAGCAGGCAATGACGTCTCGCGTCTCATAGAGTTGGTGAG
Organism: Gammaproteobacteria bacterium; assembly: GCA_030427335.1. Classification (GTDB taxonomy): domain Bacteria; phylum Pseudomonadota; class Gammaproteobacteria; order Pseudomonadales; family Halieaceae; genus Aequoribacter. The sequence continues at coordinate 2,971 of JAUHWV010000192.1, forward strand.
CGACCACGCCAGACTCCAAGGCCAATTCATCATGGGCTGCGGCTATGAAATCGAATTCGCCGGTTCTTAATCGCTCCAACAAACGCTCTGAATATCCTTCAATAACATTGAAGGAAAGCTGCGGTCGCTCTCTTAGAAGTGGTGAAATTGCATTGGCAATGAGTTCGCCCGCAAAGGTCTCGCCAACGCCGATAGTGACCGTGCCTGTGTATGCTTCAGCAATGCTTAAGAGCGTTGTTCTGGCGCGTTCGTCCGCGGCAATCTGAGCTTTGGCGTGGGGTATCAGGGCCCGGCCATAAGAGGTGAGCGTTGTTACGCCGCCTGGCTGTCGATCAAGTAAACGAACACCGAGCTCAGATTCGAGCTGCTGGATCGAGGCGCTAATGCCTTGCTGTGTGAGTTCAAGATGCCGAGCTGCCTTAGCGAGCGAACCGGTTTCCACCACCGTCAGAAAGCGCTTAAGTTGCTTAAGTTCCAAACTTAGTGCATCTCCTCACCACCACTCACGTTCATCGCCTCGCCGGTGATGAAAGCCGCGTCATCAGATGCAAGAAAAGCCACGGCCGCGGCAGTATCACTCGGAGAACCTACTCGACCCAAAGGAATGCGGTCGGCGATGCTAGCCCGGTACGCCTCGGGCGTCATGCCTCTGAGCGATGAAAAATACTCGCTCTGCTGTCGACCCATATCCGTTGTTACATGATTGGGGCATACCGCGTTAACGCGTATTCCCTTTGCGGCCAAATCGATTGCTGAGGTTCGGGTCAAGCCAATGAGACCGTGTTTTGAAGCCACGTAGGGCGCCATCTGTCTAAAGCCCGTTTTTGCCGCTTGGCTTGCTATGTTGATGATACTTGAACCCGCCGGCATCACCCCTGAGGCTTCCCGAGTCATCAAAAATGCGCCGGTCAGGTTGACGTTGAGGACCTTGAGCCACTCTTCCGTTGAGAGTTGGTTAAGAGGCTTGATGATGTGACCAATGGCGGCATTGTTAATCACAATATCAAGTTGCCCAAAGTGCTCGAGCGTTTGCCTGATCGCATTCTGAACCGATTGCTCATTGGAGACATCGCAGGCCACAGCGACCACGTCGTAGCCCTTTGCCTGAAGTGCCATCAAGCTGCTGCCTTCCTGCTCCAACAACACCGAATCCAAATCCGTTATGACTAGTTTGCAACCCTCTGAGCCAAGTCTATCGAGCATTCCGAATCCCAGCCCGC
>JAUHWV010000193.1 GCA_030427335.1 Gammaproteobacteria bacterium
TCGTGTGGTAAAAACGTTTCCAACTCGCGTCGTTTTATCTGTGTTACGGTTGGTTTTGGATAGTGATCTGCCTGCATCCAACGAACGGTTACATAGCCTTCACTAAAGCCTGCGGGGTCGAGCCAATTCGCATGGCCGGTATCTTCATGCGACACCACAATAATCAGTTCGCCGTTATCCTCGATTTGGGCATAGTGGCAGTTGGTGTTGCTCAATATGCTGCGGTAGTCCATAGAACACCACCAGTAATTGCCGAATTCAACGGCCCAATAAATTGCCTTTGGTGGTTTCACATGAATAACGATGACTTCATCTGCTGGTAGATCCCAGTACATAATTAAGGGTTCGCCGCCGGGTGTTGCGTCGATTTTGTTACTGTCAAGCTGTCGATAGGATAAAAAACGGTTAGGCTCGGCTTTCCATTTTTCGATCATGTTGGCCCAGTAGTTCAGAGAAACGCCAACCCAGCGCGATACGGCGTCTAAGCCTTTGCGTAAGCGCTCGGTGTCCATTACAGGCTTGGGTGCGTCTGTCGGCGAAATGCGGTCGATCGTTGCGTGCATGGGTCGCTCATTTTCCCAGTCCGCAAAGAACTGTCGGAATGTCACGCGAAAGGTATTGGGCGTGGTTTTTAACCAGTTGCCCGGGTGAGGCTCTGGGCTACAAATTAGCTCGAAGTTACCCTCTTCATCGACTTCCAGATCCTGCCCAAACAGCGTGCTGGCAACGCCGCCGCCCCAAGGCGTGTCGCCCGTTTCAACCGCGGTAACGGCAAAGTACTTGGCTGAACCGCGATTGCCATAGATTCGATACGTATCGGTTCCGTTGATAGGCCCACCAACGTATACTGCATCGGGATTGTCGCCACCCTGTTTACGAATCGGATTGAAGTAGTGCAGGAGTTCAGGGTGCAGCGGGTCGTCATTTTCTAGATAAAATTGCAGACCCAGACCAATGTTTTGTGCGAGGCAGCGAAAGCCCGCTGCGCGACTCAGATCATCTTTTGGTACCCCCGGACGGAGGGGTATTTTCCCGGCTTCTTTAAGTTGGTCACAAAATGAAGCCCAAGCATGGCTTAGCTCGCAATCCGAATCTCCATTGATGTGGTAATCCATATTGACTCCTTTTTGTTGTCTGTTTTATGTCGCTCGGCTTGCTCTCAGATACCAGTACCACCAGAGCGAGAAGGACAAAGCGTCAATAACGAACAGTACCAGAATAGAAGCGCGTTTGACGAGATGACTCGCACAAACGCAAGAGTTTTGCAGAAGCGATTTTAGGTAAATTGTGAGGGAAAGTTGATAATGAAGGGGTCGGAGTACTCCGCCCCCACATAGTTCACGGGCAAGTCACACCGAGACGGTCTTCGATAATTTGTTTATCGGCCTCGTCGGTTGATCCATCGAGATTGATGTCATACCAGCTTGATTGCCCCGAAGTCTTGTTTGCCCAAAACGCCCAGTCATCAATATCGCGTTGGTCGATTACACCATCCTGATTGCCGTCACCAGTACAGTTGGGGGTGTTGGCAAGGGTTTTATCAAGCTCTGCGGCTAAGTCGTCGTAGTTCAGTTTTTCATCCACTTCGAGCGCCAAAACACCTTCTGTAAGCAAATCTTCTACCGCAAAGTTATCCAGATTGGCTTCTGGGTTGTTCGTACCCGCTGTGAGTTGGTAGAGCTCCTCTCGAGCGGCAAGCACGCCACCCGCTGCGCAATTGGGCTCCTCGAATCGCAGTAACTTGTAGTCGCGGTTACGGATTGCCGCTTGTGTTTCAGCAAGGATAGCCACTTGTTCTTGGCCCTGACTGGTGAAGTACTCATTTACCGCACAGCATGAATCAAATGATTGTCCGCTGACGACACCGCCTTCACCATACCAATCTCCCCCCTCGGATTGGCAAACAGCTTGCTGTGGGAAGAGTTGAAGGCAAATAGTGAGGTCCGGCAATACGCAAGGTGCGGGTTTTTCAAGCTGAATGTTGCGGCCGGAATACGTGAAATTGTAGTCTCGTTGTGGGGGTGGTGAGACCTCCGTTAGGTAAGGCAGTAGGGGTTTTACATCTAATCTATCTAGCTCGTCGCTGGACAATTCTTGCTCGGCCAAGGTCGAAAACAGCTGATACAGATCGACTACATTGGTCAGATGGTCGACACGCGCTCCCAGGTTGGCGTTGTACGGTGTGGTTACTAACATGGGGATCCACACGCCGCCTTGATAGATGGATGCCTTGGCTCGAGCCGGTATGAAGGGCGCTTTCACCGTCGTGCCCAGGCTGCCGTTGTCTCCAATAAAAGCCACCACAGTGTTACTTTCTGGATCGTAGACCAATTCGCCCGCCTCATTGGTTTTCATAACACCTATACCTTGAAGTAGGCGCCCGATCTCTGCATCAATTCCCGTCAAATTCTGGTTCATGAGTGCTCTGACGTCCCGAATGCCCGTGCAGCTAACGCCCGATTCTAAGGGGGTCGCGCCGGGAATAAGGTCATCGGGTACCGGCTGGAGGGGCGCATGCGCGGATGAATATCCGATAGTAAGCATCCACGGTCTGTTCTGCTTACGCGACTGGACCCAGTCGAGCGCGAGGTCCGTTTCCAGAGCCGTCCGGTGCTTTCGGGTTCGAGGGTCAGTGGTCGGGATCGTGCGAACGCCAAGGTCATCGCTGATGATTAGGTCGGCCGTGTAATAGGCGTTGGCTCGGCTGAAGTCAACGTGGGCAGGGGGTTGCGCTGCGCAAGACGCATTGGGATCCAGGATACCCCCGCGATCCAAGCACTGTTTGCCCGCTGAAGCCGTGGCTGAGTTGCTGATGTCTTGGCAGGTGCCGTCTGCAATATAGCATGCACCTTGATCAGCGCCCTGGGGGTGATCCGCGCTGGTTGGTATGAAACCGCAGGTATAGGGTTCATCGGTCGCTAGTCTATTCGTTAAGCCCGCACTGCTGTCGATGGGCCGGGGCCCACCATCGAGGTAGCCCGCGAAATAATCCCACCCCAGTGTTGTAATCGTTGCATCTCCCAGCGGGTAATTTGCTGGATTGACGTCGGAGCCTGAGGCGTGAATCTTGCCGATATAGGCGTTTTCATAGCCTGATCTCGCGAGTACTTTGGGTAGTGCGAGTTCGTAAGGCGACATCTGCGAGTTTGCGAGATCGATTGATACAATCGCCGTATTGACGTTGGTTTGCGGTGGATAACGGCCGGTGAATAAAGCGACGCGCGTTGCTGAGCAAGTCGGCATTGACCACGTGTTGGCGAATCGCACGCCAGATTCAGCGAGTGAATCGAGTGTCGGTACAGCGGGGGCGTCGAGTCCTCCGAATCCGAATGACTCAAACTGATCCACGCCGACATCATCAGCTACGACAAAGAGGATATTGGGTAGGGCATAGCCTTCTTCGAAGGGAAGGCTACCGCTGGCGTCGACAGTTGCATCTATTCCGTTGCAGGTAACCGATGTGCTGGTGATTTCGTTAGAATCGAGCGAGCCATTACCGTTGGTGTCGGTCCCACTGCTAATTTCGACGCCCCCAGCTTCGCAGCGTGTATCGTCGGCATCGAGCTCCGTATGGGTGGTTATGGCATTCGCGCCATTTAACCCGTCGGCTCCGTCGTCGCCACTGCACGCGACAAGAAAAACGGCGAATAAAAGAAAAAGTGTGGTCTTTGGATTCAACATGTTGTCTCCTCGAGAAACCTATTTTTCTTTTACTCTGACAGTGCAGTTAAGGGGGAGTCAAGGGCAAGTGGGAAATTTTTGTCATATCAAATGCCAAAATATACTAAGTGGTCGGCGTGTACGCCGACCACTTAGTCGGCAGCTTCTTGCTGGATCAGAGGGCTGTAACGATTAGCTTAAGTAGCACTCAGCGCACTGCGCCTCGTAGCGCACCGAGCCCTCATCGATCATAACTTGGCTACCTTCTTTGGTTTTGCCGCTATCCGTTAGGCGCGCATTAAATATGGCTTTCCGGCCACAGCGGCAGATGGTTTTCATTTCTTCGAGCGTGTGCGCGACCTCGAGTAAACGCTGGCTGCCTGGGAACGACTGTGTTCGAAAGTCGGTTCGAAGGCCGTAGGCGATGACGGGCAGATTAAGATAGATTGCTACCTCGAGTGCCTGATCGACTTGAGCGGGCGTTAGGAACTGTGCTTCGTCTATCAGAACGCAGGCGA
>JAUHWV010000194.1 GCA_030427335.1 Gammaproteobacteria bacterium
GAACCATAACCTCGACCTTGCTGGTATCGGGACGAGACTCACGCACACGAACCGTTTCATATCGACGTAAAATCGGCTGCCACTTGCGATACCAGGCGTGGGCTTTCGTGTTAATTGGAGACGAGATAACAAAAGATACGGCTATGGCCAGGCTAACTGCTCCGCTCCATTCAGCGTCGACCCATCCTGCACTCGCGGCGACGGCCAGAACTATGAGACCAAATTCGCTGTAATTGCCGAGCGTCATTGAGCTCAAAAACGAAACGCGGGCGGGAACATGTAGGCGCGTCATCAGCGGATAGTATAAGAAGGGCTTTAGCACCGACAAGACACCAATGACCAAAGCCACCAACATAATCTCTGGAGCGGGCCAACCCGACAGCCCAATGAGCAAAAAGAAGCTCACTAGAAACAGATCTTTAAACTGCATTAAATTTCGCGATAGCTCTTTGGCTTTCTGATGTCCAGCCAAGCTCGCCGCAATGATCAGCGCACCCAAATCGCCTTTGACACCGACCATCTCACACAAGGCAGCGCCGCCCAACGCCAGAGTGAGGCCCGCCAAGGTAAAGAGCTCCCCATAGCCGCAGTAACTCAGCAGTTTTAGCAGCATCGGTCGCAGCGGTATCAACAGCAGTAGAGCCATGGCCTCGATCGTGGGTACCTTACCAGCGGCGAAAGCCAAGAAAATCACCGCCGCCAAATCCTGAACAATCAAGATGCCAATGGCGAGCTTGGCGTGCCGGGAAGCCGACTCACCGCGCTCCTGCAGCACCTGAATAACAAATACCGTGCTTGAAAACGTGAGTGCAAACGCGATGACCGCAATCGCAGGCCATGAAAGGGTCAAAAAGCCACTTGCAACCGCCACGGCAAGCAAGACCATGAAAAAAGCTTGCGTTGCCAACATGTGGATCAGAGTCGTGCCCCACACCGATGGCTTGAGGAGATCTTTGAACTCGAGCTTTAAGCCAATGGTGAACAACAGCAACGTAATACCGATGTCCGATAAAGTTTGTAAAAACTCACCTGATTCAACATTCAATTCATGCAGAGCGAAACCCGCGGCTAAGTACCCCAGCAAAGCGGGCAAACCGAGCGCTCGGGCTCCAATACCAAACCCCAATGCGAGCAGGATAATCAGAGGATCAAACATGATTGGAACATCATAGAGGTGAAGGCTGAACCCTCACCTCATACTCCCCTAGCCTTCGGTTTTCTCGATGCTTAGGAGTTCCACTTCAAATTTGAGTGCCGCATTCGGGCCAATCAAATTGCCCGCTCCACCCATGCCGTAACCCAGCTCAGCAGGGATGTACAGAATGTACTTTGACCCGGCGGGCATCAGCTGCAGCCCTTCAGTCCATCCCGCTATCACTTGGCTCAAACCAAATTTAACGGGCTCGCCGCGTGAGTACGAGGAATCAAACTCGGTTCCATCCAACAAGGTACCGCGGTAGTGCACTTCAACCGTATCGGCTGCGGTAGGCTTTTCGCCATCGCCCTGCGTCACCACCTCATACTGCAGGCCCGACTCTGTTTGCATTACACCCTCACGCTGTCCGTTCGAGGCGAAGAACTCAGCAGCTTCTGCCGCATTCGCCGCAGCGGCCTCTTCTGCTGCGGCCATTTGCTTGGCTTGCATTTCCTCTTGGAATGCTTGCATAGCCGCCTGCACTTCTTCATCAGAGAGTTTTGAGTCAGCGCCTGAGAGCGCATCATTGATGCCAGCCGCAAACGCCGCGGCATCCACCTCAAGGTCTTCCGCCTTCATGCGCTGCCCCATGTTGTAGGCCATACCGTAGCTGAACTGCTGTTGGGTAGTATCTAACGCCAGTGCGGGTGCTGTTTCTTCCGTCGTGGGTTGGCAGGCCGCCAATACAACTAAACTGCCAATAGCTGCAGCAAGTGTCAATTTCTTCATGAGGGTTCCTTTTTGGGATTTTGTCTTTAGGGGCATTATGGCCAATTTATCGCCGTTGCCCACGGGTTTAAGTGTTGAGTGGCAGAGCCTATCATCGACCTTATTACTTGGCCATAGCGCCCAGCACATGCTGGCAAATTTTTAGCAATATATCGTCCCAGAGCGATTGGCTTTCCGTATACAAGCGCTCCAAATTACCTTGGGTCAGCGCCAAGGTCTGGGCAGGCAGCAGATGCACAACATCATTTTGAGACTGTAACAAGCGCGGCTCAAATAGATCGAACAGGATATCCTGTAGCTGGTGCTCCAAAGAGAGCTCGAGTTGAAGCAAGGCGGTGCGTTGAGACGCTAAGCTGGGTTTCGATTTCCATGCATTGCGCAAGATTCGAATCGGATTTATCCCCACCACGCGCAAATCATGCGTTTTTGCGTACGCATGATCAAGAAATGCCGCTGTCAGTTTGACTTCGTGATGTGAGGCGAAAAGCGCTAACAAGATGAAATTGATATCGACTTTGGCTTCATCCTGCGCCTGCTGCAACAGATCGCGCAAAGCGGGTTGATCGTACATTTCTATAGAATAATCCCACAGCGGCTGTGTTGTGCTCATGCATCGTCTCCCGAGACCGACCCGTGTATCATAGCGCCTTTTTTAACGACCCGTAATCGGTATGATCATTTTGAAAGACATCGCGGTGCGCCGCGGGCCCCAACTTCTTATTGAAGACGTTAATCTGACGATCAATCCGGGGCAAAAATTAGCACTTATCGGTGCAAACGGTTGCGGCAAATCGAGCTTCTTTGCCCTACTCACTGGTGCATTGAGTGCGGATAAAGGCGACATTACTGGCATGGCGAATATTCGCCTTGCCCACATGGCGCAGGAAATCAGTGGATCTTCCGTATCCGCGCACCAATATGTATTCGCTGGACACAAACTCGCATTCGAAACTCAGGCACAACTCAACAAAGCAGAAGCCAACGAGGATTACGAAAAGGCGGCTAAGCTGCACCAGATCATGGACGAACATAACCTGTATGGCGTTGCGAGAGAAGCGAGCCTCATGCTTGAGGGGCTTGGGTTTCCGACAGAGCAACACCAAAACGCGGTAAGTTCCTTTTCTGGTGGATGGCGCATTCGATTGAATCTAGCGCGAGCGCTGTTAACCCCGTCTGATTTACTGCTGCTCGATGAGCCGACCAACCACCTAGATTTAGACGCTACTGTTTGGCTCCAAAATTGGCTCAATCAGTATCAGGGTACCATCGTTCTAATATCGCACGACCGCGATTTCATAGACGCGGTGTGCGAGCGAATCGTTCACGTAGAGCATCAACGGCTACATAGCTACACAGGTAACTACTCTCAGTTCGAGGAGCAGCGTGCCGACCGCTTGGCGCAGCAACAAGCCATATTTGAAAAGCAGAGCAAACGCATCGCTGAAATCGAAGCCTTTGTTGCGCGCTTTCGATATAAAGCGACCAAAGCGAAACAAGCACAAAGTCGATTGAAAGAGCTTGAACGCCTACCCAAAGTTGCGGCCATTCAAGCCGACTCGCCCTTTCAGTTTCGATTCCTTGAGCCCAAAGGGGTATCCGATCCGCTACTGAAACTAGAGCATGGCGATATCGGCTATCGCGCAGACTCCCCCGTATTGAGTGGCGTCAATCTGACACTCAGGCCGGATAGCCGGATCGGCCTTATCGGACGCAATGGCGCGGGTAAGAGCACCCTGCTTAAAGCCTTGGTGGGTGATTTGGACTTGCTAAAGGGAGAGCGCGCACCGGGCGCCCATTGCAAGATCGGCTATTTCAACCAACACCAGCTGGAAGCACTGGATCTTGAAGCCAGCCCACTGCAACACTTACTGCGCCTTCGACCGGATGCGCGCGACCAGGACGCACTCAATTTTCTTGGGGGCTTCGATTTTCGCGGCGACATGGCAACCGATCCCATCGCACCGAGAAGCGGTGGCGAAAAGGCCCGCCTAGCCTTAGCCCAAATCGTATGGCAGGCACCCAATGTATTGATCTTAGATGAACCCACCAACCACCTCGACCTAATGATGAGAGCCGCACTGGAATTCGCCCTGCAAGGCTTCAAGGGTGCGGTCATTCTGGTGACGCACGATCGACACCTGCTGCGCAACTGCATCGACGAGCTGTATTTAGTTGATGGCGGTAAAGCCCGCCTGTTCGAGAGTGACCTGCACGACTATGAACAGTGGATTCTAAGTGATA
>JAUHWV010000024.1 GCA_030427335.1 Gammaproteobacteria bacterium
GGGCACGCGCTTGCTTTTAGATCCCAGCGTTCAAGATAGCGCTCTTGGTGCGAACCTCATTCAGGCAATCCAACAAGAAGTTCGAGACCACTTTAGCTCTTGGCATGTGCTCTTTCACGAAGAGCGTGAGGCGCTGACATATGCGTCCCAAGGTATGCACGAACGACAGACCTGCCAGTTTCACTGGCGAAATCGGAACTTCGACTCATTTGATGACTTTTTATCTACATTTTCCAGCAGAAAGCGAAAGAACTTGCGCAAAGAGCGTGCGCGAATAGCTGAACAGGGTCTGCGATTAGAAGTACTAGAGGGCGAGCAAATCAACAGTGAACATTGCGCGCTATTTCATCGCTTTTATCAAGTTACCTACGCTAAACGAAGCGGGCACGCCGGCTATCTGACGCGCCGGTTTTTCACCGAGTTGTTACCGACGCTACAGGATTCGGTAGTGCTCGTGTTCGCATACGAGGGATCGACGGCCGTTGCCGGTGCACTCTACTTCAAGGACAAATCGACTTTGTACGGCCGTTACTGGGGAGCGCTCAGAGACTATGACGGACTGCATTTTGAAGCGTGTTATTACCAAGGCATCGAGTACTGCATCCGCAATGGACTGACGCTCTTCAATCCCGGAGCGCAAGGTGAGCATAAGATTCAGAGGGGCTTCGAACCCACGCTCACGCAGTCCCACCACTTCATTGCCGATCCACGTTTTGATCAAGCCGTTAAGCAATTCTGCAAGGAAGAGTGCGAGCACGTTCAAGATTATCAAGCCGCGGCTCGCGAACTCTTACCTTTCAAGGTGGAATGAGCTAGCTATCAACTAAATCAAAATCACTGAATTCCGGCTCACGCATGTGAAAAAAGTAGTTGGTCGCGCTGTTGGGCCAGTTGTTGGTGACTTTTCCTGCCGCATTCTTGTACCAGCTGTCGCACTGTCCCACCCAAACGGTATGCGCCATGTCGCCCTGCATCTTTTCATTGTAGGCCCGAAGCACATCGGAATTGATCTCGATCGTTTTCAGATCATGCTTAAACAGTTTCGCAACGCATTTAACAATGTAGCTCACCTGCTGCTCCACCATAAAGATAATGGAGTTACTGCCTAGGTTCGTGTTGGGTCCATAGAGCATGAATAGGTTAGGGAACCCGCTGGTACAAACGCCACGATAGGCCTCGGCACCTTCGCGCCAAGCCTCTTTTAGTGAGACGCCGTCTCGGCCTACAAAGTTCACTGGCGCCATAATCTCAGTTGTCTCAAAACCCGTTCCGAAAATAAGCACATCGGCAGGCAAAACGTCACCATCCCGTGTTTTCACGCCTTCGGCCTCAATCGACTCAATGGGCGACGTTACCAAGTTGAGATTGGGTTTCGCCATAGCTTGATAGTAGTTATCCGATACCAGAATGCGTTTGCAGCCAATGGGGTAATCGGGGGTTAACTTGCGTCGCAACTCAGGATCTTTAATGTGTTCCTCAAGATTATTTTTTGCGTCTCGCGCCAATAACCACTGAAAAAACGCTTTATTCGCGATGGCGCCATACATAATTTCGCCCCGCAAAAAGACACCGAGGCGGTGCAATCTCTGCCACCACGGAAAACGGGCAAATCGAGCCTTCTCCGACTCTGTATAGGGGCGGTCATTGCGCGGTACCACATAGTTGGCGCTACGCTGATACACCATCACTTGTGCGGCGTCTTCAACAACATGCGGTATAAACTGCAGGGCGCTGGCGGCATTGCCAACAATCGCAACGCGCTTCCCCTTAAGGTCGCAATTGTGGTTCCACCGTGCAGAGTGAAACGACTCACCCCCAAAGGTTTCTCGCCCAGGAATATCAGGCGTGAAAGGGACATTCAGCTGCCCTAGACCCGACACCAAAATACGCGTTTGTATAGTCTGACCGTCGGCGGTGACAACACTCCAGACGCCACACGATTCATCGTAGGTCGCTGAGGTCACCTCGGTATTGAACTGAATGTGCGGATACAAACCGAAGTGCTTTGCGCAATCCCTAAAGTAGTCTTTAATTTCATCGTGCAATGAATACACTCGAGACCAATTGGGATTCAAGTAAAACGAGTACGAGTAAAAGACCGAGGGCACATCACAACCTGCGCCGGGGTAAGTATTGTAATGCCAAGTTCCGGCGACATCGTCCGCCCGCTCCAGTATGACGAAATCGTCTATACCTTGCTCTTTGAGTTTTACCCCCATACACAAGCCGGACATACCGGCACCGATCACGACTACCTGTCTCACACTCACTTTATTATCCTTATTTGGTTTTCACTTTATTCAGCGTGGTCTCGATGAAAAGTCAGCGTCTTTTGATCCGAAGCCTCGGGTACAAAATAGTAACCCTCAAGATCAAAATTTTTGCAGTCTTCCACCGACTCAATTTGATTCAAAAGAACGAATCGCGCCATCAAACCCCGTGCCTTTTTGGCGTAAAAACTGATCATCTTATATTGGCCATTTTTAAGATCTTTAAATACCGGCGTGATCACCTGCGCCTGCAAGGATTTTGGCTTTACCGATTTAAAATACTCGTTTGACGCAAGATTCAACAAGGTATCAGAACCGATTTCGGCCAATCGCGCATTTAAAGCATCCGTAATCGTATTATCCCAGAACTGGTATAAGTTTTTTGCCTGAGCAATACCGAACTTCGTACCCATCTCAAGGCGATAGGGCTGCATCAGATCAAGCGGTTTCAATACGCCGTACAAACCAGAGAGCATCAAAAGATGCGACTGTGCGTACTGGATTGCCTGCTCTGGCAAGCTGTCTGCGTCTAAGCCGGTATATACATCTCCTTTGAAGGCGAACAGTGCTTGCTTTGCATTCTCGGGTGAAAAGGGCAATGAAAAATTCATAAATCGAGCGTGATTGAGCTCGGCGATATTGTCACTTACGCCCATCAGATCTTGTATGTCGTCTGGCGTCAGCTTGCGAAGCCCGTCAATCAGGGTCTGGCTTTGGTCTGTGAAAGCGGGTTGTGTGAAAAAATCTATCCCCGCGGGGGTCTCAAAATCGAGCGTTTTTGCGGGTGAAATCACCATCAGCATGATTGCATCTCCTGCAGTTTGAAAGCCGCTTAGATGATACTTGGCTATGCGCGGCTTCGCTATGCTAAAGTCTGAGTTTGACTTGGGGATAACGAGGAATAAACTCTTGCACGCATTTTTGACATTTAATGACCGCTTCCAAGCGGCCTTGAGTACGGTGCTGAGCGCAATGTTATTACTTATGGCCTGTCTAACCATGCTTGTCGTAACACTGCGGTACGGCTTCAACTTGGGCACCATAGCACTCCAAGAAGCCATCATATATTTGCACGCTACCGTTTTTTTGCTTGGGGCTGGGGTCGCACTGGGGCGGGATGCACATGTCAGAGTCGATATTTTTTACCAGCGCTTCAGCGCTCGAAATCGCGATTGGGTCAATGCCTTGGGGGTCATCACTTTTCTACTACCTGTTTCAATCATCATCGGCCTGTCTAGCTTGGGTTACGTTTCAGAATCCTGGGCGATCAAAGAAGTATCGCCCGAGTCCGGGGGAATCCCCGCCGTATATCTCCTCAAAACCGTGATTCCCGTTGCGATGGTTACACTGACTTTGCAGGGCATCAGTCTGTTGATTAGTTCCGCCGATCGACTCATTCGAGGAGGCTCTGATGGAAGGTAGTATTTCTCTACTTTTGTTTGCCGCAATTTGTCTGCTCCTCTTATTTGGATTCCCTGTTGCGCTCACACTTGGCGGCACCGCGCTGTTATTCGCAGCCATCGGCGTGATCACAAGCACCTTCGATCCACACCTTCTGGCGGCGATCCCAGCTCGAATATTCGGCATTATGACCAACGAGACCTTAATCGCCGTGCCCTTATTCGTAATGATGGGAGTGGTACTTGAAAAATCGCGAATCGCCGAAGACCTATTGGTTACGATGTCTAAAGCATTTGGCCGCCAACCGGGCGGGCTTGGCTTATCGGTTGTCTTAGTGGGTATGCTGCTAGCGGCGAGCACGGGAATCGTTGGCGCCACAGTGGTCACAATGGGCTTGCTCTCCCTTCCGAGTATGCTAAAAGCGAATTATTCGCCCTCTCTTGCGGCCGGCACGATCTGCGCGACTGGCACCTTGGGACAAATCATTCCGCCCTCAATCGCCCTGGTTTTGCTGGGTGACGTCATGTCGAATGCGTACCAGCAAGCGCAACTCAAAATGGGGGTTTTCAATACCCAGACTCTGTCTGTTGGCGATCTCTTTATTGCGGCTTTAGGGCCGGGCCTTGTCCTGGTTACAGCCTACGCAGGTTATGTTTGGCTCAGAGCGAGGCTCAACCCCTCTGTTGCGCCGCCCGCTCAAACCGAGCCCGCAACACGAGGCGAGATACTGGGCAGTCTTCTGCCGCCACTCGCGCTAATCACCTTGGTACTGGGCTCCATTCTCATGGGCGCAGCTACCCCCACAGAAGCCGCGGGAGTCGGTGCAATCGGCGCACTCGCGCTGTCTTATAGCAAAAAGCGACTGAGTCTAGACTCACTGAAAGACGTTCTACAGCAAACCTTGAACGTCACCTCGATGGTCTTTTTTATCTTAATCGGCGCGACGCTTTTTTCCTTGGTGTTTCGCGGGTTCGGCGGCGAAGAACTGATACATGGCGTTTTCAATTCCTTACCTGGCGGGATCTTCGGCGCCGTTTTGTTGGTGATGGTCGTCATATTTTTACTCGGGTTCATACTCGATTTCATCGAGATCACCTTTGTCGTTGTGCCGATCGTTGGGCCTATCCTGTTGATGATGGGGGTCGACCCAATTTGGCTGGGCATTATGATTGCGATCAACCTGCAGACCTCTTTCTTAACCCCCCCATTTGGTTTCGCTCTGTTCTACTTACGCGGCGTTGCGCCAGCGGCATTGAGCACGGGCGCTATCTATAGAGGGGTAATTCCCTTTATACTTATACAGCTTGCTGTACTGGCCGTGTTATGGATGTGGCCACCACTGGCGACCTACTTGCCTTCTGTCCTAGGCCAATAACATAGAGAAAACGCATGAGCTTGAACGATCTTGACTCCATTCCACTGCCCCAAGGTGAGCTTGCCTTACAAGTCATAGCAATGCCTAAAGATACCAACGCCGATGGGGATATTTACGGTGGTTGGCTACTCCAACAAATGGATATGGCCGGAGGAGCCGCCGCTCGTGAAGTGGCCGGAGGAAGAGTTGCCACTGTAGCGGTAACAGGAATGTCATTTTTGACTCCGGTTCACGTCGGTGCCATCGTATCCTGCTACGCAGATGTGCTTGAGATCGGTCGATCATCCATTCGCATGGTTGTTGAGGTCTGGATTTCTTCGCAGCACGATGGTGAACCCATCAAAGTCACCGAGGGCGTGTTCGTGTTCGTCGCGATTGACCACAATGGCCGCACACGACAAATCGATCAAGGAGACTGATGGTCGGGCAGGTGGCCTTCCACGGCTTCGCGGGCATTAATATAAGCGCGCTCTGATATTTGGTGATACGCCCTTACGTTGCCGTAGAAACGCGAAAAAGAATCATAAATCTTCTTCGCCATGGGATCGGTAGCAACCAGTTCCCCAATAACCTCCTCTGAAGCAACGGCCAGTGCTTCCAGCACCGAATCGGGCAGGCGCCTCAATTCAACACCGTGTACCTCTTCTAACTCTTTAAGCGCCGCGTTGTTGCGCGCTGTAAACTCATCCAGCATGTCCTGATTCGCTGCGCGGGCAGCAATCTTCACAATCGCCTGTAAGTCAGCCGGCAAACGCTCCAGTGAGGTTTTGTTTACAATAACTTCGAGCATCGCACCTGGCTCATGCCAGCCAGGATAGTAATAGTATTTCGCTACCTGATGCAGCCCCAAAGTCAGGTCATTGAAGGGGCCGACCCACTCCGCGGCATCGATCACACCGGTTTCCAGCGAAGTGTAAAGTTCACCCCCCGCGATTCGAACCGAGGAGCCACCCGCACGGGTAAACACCTCGCCAGCCAAACCGGGGATCCGCATTTTTAACCCTTTGAGGTCGGCTGGAGAATTAAGCTCTTTGTTAAACCATCCCGCCATCTGCACGCCGGTGCTACCCCCTGAGAAGGGCACCAAATTAAAGGGCTCGTAGAGTTCTCGCCACAGCGCTTCGCCTCCACCGTAATGGAACCAGCCGTTCATCTCTTGCGCCGTCATACCAAAGGGGATAGCGGTGAAAAACACGGAAGCCGGGACTTTACCTTTCCAATAGTACGCCGCTCCATGGCCCGCATCCGCCACACCTTGCGAAACCGCGTCAAACACCTCAAAGGGGGGAACCAACTCGCCCGCACCGTAGACATGGACCTGTAAACGGCCATTACTCATTTCACCCACAAACTTCGCAAAATTTTCTGCTGCAGAACCAAGCCCCGGGAAATTTTTGGGCCAAGTGGTTACCATTTTCCACTTATAAACCTGTTGGTCTATCGCATCCGTTTGCCCCTGTGCTGTCGCCGAGGGACCTCTCTCCATACGATCATAGGTCCACAAACCAAGCACTAGAACGAGTAGCGCCACCAAACTTAAAATAATGAGCGGGCTTAAACGTTTTTCGACAGAGATATCGGACATGAGTTATTCCTATTCTTATACGGCTTGCAAATTAGCATAATGCAAAACGAGCCACTTTGTCCCTTCTGTGTCAAAGTTCACTTCAACACGCGCATGGCTGCCTCGACCTTCGAAATTAACGACCGTGCCCTCGCCGAAAATTTGATGAAAAACGCGTTGCCCCAAGTTTACACCGGCATCCGGAACCGGTACTTGTGCCATACGGCTAACCGGCTGCGCCACCGTAGACTGTAAGCGCACTTCCTGAAGACAGTCTGACGGAATTTCACGAACGAA
This sequence comes from Gammaproteobacteria bacterium, assembly GCA_030427335.1. Taxonomy (GTDB): domain Bacteria; phylum Pseudomonadota; class Gammaproteobacteria; order Pseudomonadales; family Halieaceae; genus Aequoribacter. Next base: position 6,908 of record JAUHWV010000024.1, read on the forward strand.
TCGCGACGGATTATTGTAGTTCTCAGATCCATGCATGCGACGGCTTTCAGCGTAAGTTAGCACCAACTTCGTCATTGCCCGCGTGATTCCGACGTAAGCTAGACGGCGCTCCTCTTCAAGGCGATTTGGATCCTGAATGGACATCTGGTGGGGAAACAAGCCCTCTTCCATACCGGCCAGAAACACCAGCGGGAACTCCAGCCCCTTGGCCGAATGGAGCGTCATCAACTGCACGCTATCTTCAAAATCTTCGGCTTGCCCATCCCCCGCGTCGAGCGCTGCGTTGTCGAGAAACTGCTGCAATGGCGTGAGCGATTCATCGTCGGCACGAAACTGTCCTGCCGCTACAACAAGCTCTTGTAGGTTTTCTACTCGCGCTTGACCGCGTTCACCTTTTTCTTTCTGATGAAATTCAATCAGCCCACTTTGTGTAACAACGTGATCAACCACTTCTTCAAGGGGTAAGTTATCGGTATGAGCATCGAGCTCATCGATCAAATCAGTGAAAGAGCGCACAGACGAAGCGGCTCGGGGTGGCAGTCCAGCATCGCACAGGGCTTTAGCAGATTGCCACAGCGACTGATTCAGCTCGCGGGCCCTAGCGCGGAGCGTATCAATGGTTTTCGCGCCAACACCGCGCGTAGGCGTGTTAATGACGCGCTCAAACGCCGCATCGTCGTTTCGATTATGAATGAGTCGAAGATAAGCCAGCGCGTTGCGGATTTCTAAACGCTCGTAAAATCGCTGACCCCCGTAAATGCGATAGGGAATATCGGCCCGCAAAAAGGCTTCCTCTAGCACGCGCGATTGCGCATTGGATCGATACAGAACCGCAACCGATGCGCGCTCGTTCCCCGAGCGAATCCACTCATCAATTCGATCTACGATAAAGCGTGCCTCATCGTGCTCGTTGAAACCCGCGTAAAGATCGATCGGATCACCGGCATCGCCATCTGTCCACAGGTCTTTTCCTAAGCGCCCGAAGTTATGATCAATAACGCCATTGGCGGCTTTCAGGATGGTCTGTGTCGATCGGTAGTTTTGCTCAAGCCGAATGGTTTGGGTCTCAGCAAAGTCGGTAGCAAAACGCTGAATGTTCTCAATACGAGCTCCGCGCCAACCATAAATGGACTGATCATCATCACCCACCGCCATAACAGGCACTTGCTTACCCGCCAGAACGCGCAGCCATGCGTACTGAACCGAGTTGGTATCCTGAAACTCGTCGACCAAAATGTGGCGAAATCGCGTTTGATAGTGCGCTAGCAAAGTGGGATTGTTTAGCCACAACTCGTGTGCTCTCAATAGCAGTTCAGCAAAATCCACTAGGCTGCCCCGAGCGCACGCTTCTTCATACGCCGTGTAGGCACGCAGCATAGTCTGAAGATAAAAATCGCCACCGGCATCTATATGTGCTGCACGCAACCCTTCATCTTTTTGCGCGTTAATGAACCCCTGTACCTGCTTGGGCGGCCAGCGACTGTCATCTAAGCCTAACTCTTTGACGATACGCTTGATCAGGCGTAATTGGTCATCACTATCGAGTATTTGAAAGTTTTGAGCCAAACCGGCCTCACGCCAGTGGAGCTTAAGAAGCCTGTGCGCGAGACCATGAAAAGTACCGACCCAAAACCCATGGGTAGAAACACGGAGCATCGATTCAATACGCCCACGCATCTCCTTCGCGGCTTTGTTCGTAAAAGTCACCGCCAATATGGCCTGCGGTGACAATCCCTCGGCACGTATCAACCAAGCGATACGATGTACTAAGACGCGCGTCTTGCCACTGCCGGCACCTGCTAAGACAAGTGCATTGCCAGCCGGCGCAGCAACCGCTTCTCTCTGGGCCGCATTAAGGCCATTTAATAGTTCTGAAACATCCATCGCGCAAGTTTAACTAAAAGCGTCCTCTAGCTCATCGCCTAAACCCAATTTGATCAAAGATTTTTGCACCTCCACCTTTTTCGTGAAACGTTTTATTGATAGGGTTGTCCAACAGACAAACGGGAGATAAACATGAAAAAACCCATACAGACCCTTCTTCTTGTAGCCGCTTTCTCTAGCGGTAGTGCACTCGCCTGTGACCTTCCCGAAGCGCCGACACTACCTAAAGGTGGAGAGGCTACCATGGAAGAGATGGTCGCGGGGCAAGGCTCTGTCAAGAGCTATCAAAAAGCCTTGGCGACCTACCGTGATTGCGTATCTGCCGACATTGACAACGCCAAAGCGGCAATGAAAGAGGCGAGCGATGCCGACGAGGTGAAACGCCTGAATGCTCAACATGAAAGCGCGGTTAGCGCCTTCAACAAAGCGGTGGAGCTCGAAGAAAAAGTCGCCGGTCAATTCAACGTTGAGATCCGCGCTTTTAAAGCCAAGAACAAGTAAGTCAATCTAGAGCGGGTCTGTCTGATCCAGCAGACCCGCCGCTTTAGCGCGCTGCTTCCACAGCTCTCGAGCGCGCTCCTGCATGTCCACGTGCGTGTCTGACTCATCCACGATTTCCATCCCAATCATGGTTTCGACCAAATCTTCCATCGTAGCGATCCCAAGCGGATCGCCATACTCATTAATCACCAAGACCATCGAGTAGCGCCGATCAACCATTTGCTGCATCAAATCGGGCAAAGACTTTGTCTCAAGAACGCTAAGTAAGTTGCGCTTTAGGTTAGTAAGTGGTGCATCGGGCCGTCCTTGTGCAACGGCTTTGTAAATATCGTCTTTACGAACAAAACCAATGATGTCATCGCCATTATCTTCGTAGATGGGTATCCGCGAAAACTTCAGGTGTGGATAGTCGTTAAGGACGTCAATAGCCCGTAAGGAACTCGGCAAAGTTGCAACCACAGGCCGAGGCGTCATCACATCTTTAACGGTAAGACCGCGGAACGCCACCAGCGCTGCGATTGCCTGCGCCTCTTTCGCATCGAGAACCCCTTCGCGGTGCCCAATTTTTGCTAGCGCATGAAAATCCTCACGCGATACCGAGGGGGCATCAGATGCAGGCGAGAGCCATTGCGTTAAGCTTTTTGCGGCGATAACCAATGGATACATGGACCACTGAACCCACAGCAAAATGTAAGCGCACGCAGGCGCCAGCTGGGGCCAATAACGCGCACCGAGCGTTTTTGGAATAATTTCAGAAAACACTAAAATCAAGAGCGTTAGTACCGCGGAGATAACGCCAAAATACACATCACCGAAAAGCGCCGTAGCTTGAGCACCGGCCCCCGCCGCACCCACCGTATGGGCGATCGTATTCAAAGATAAAATGGCCGCCAGCGGCTTATCGATATCTTGTTTAAACGCTTTCCAGCGGTTAGCTAATTTAGGCTTTTCTGTTTCGAGTCCAGCCAAATAGGTGGGCGTTAAAGACAACAAGGTGGCTTCCAGCAAAGAACACAGAAACGAAACGCCCAAGGCCAAAGCGACATAAATCAAAAGCAACAGCATGACAGAACCCGAATAAAGCGTCTCCTAAGCATACATCAGTCTTACCAACGCTCAGAATAGATATTTTCAACCAACTTCAAGCGATGGTTTATAGCCGGGGTTTGATCGCCGCTGCCAGGCGGCAAAGCAGACCAAAATGGGCGCTCTCGGGTCCATTCAGACCAGCTGGTCACGGCGGCCATATTCCCTTTAGCAAAATCGGACCAGGTTACGCGCATTCGTGCGGAGGCTTGTTTTAAGGCGCCCGATCTATTATCGAACTGCCCCCAGAAAAGTTGGGCATCGCTGCCATGGGCAGCGCCTTGCATGCCTCCCGGCTGACTCAAGGGGAGATCATTGAAGTAGGCATAGCATCGGATCGACTCCGAACACACGGCAGAGAGCGTCGTCTGCGCAGAAGCTAAGTATCGCAAATCACCAAACAGGCGCGTTCTGGCAAGGGGCGCACCAGCCGACCAGTCGCTCGGGTATACCTTTGCGAGCTCGCCCGACCATGGGCTCACCCATTGCGAAAACGCGTCATCCGTAATGCCCGTCCAGGGCATTACCGAACCTTCAAAGCTATTCGCTCCCGTCATGTAAGATACCAACGAAGCGTTAAAGTGCCCTTCGATAAATCGCTGTGCCGGTTCAGCGGGAATGCTTGCACCGTCTACAATAGGAATTTGAAATCCTTCTTGCGCCTCTACCAGAGTCGCAGCGGGTGTGGCTTGCAGCGCCTCTGCACTAAGTCCCTCAAGACCCGCGCGAGATAGTAGCGCAAGCGCTTGATCCTCTGCCTTAAACACAGGGCGGTCTCCCCAATGTTTTAAGGCATCGGTCCAGGTTGTTTCGGTATACCATAAAGGCCACGTAGCGTACGAACTTTGTGCGATCGCGCGATGAAATAGGCCCTCGGCATCCGCGTTGGCCATGAGTAAATTAACCGCCATACCCCCTGCAGAGACACCAAAAATAGTCACGTTATCAGGATCACCCCCAAAACTCGCTATGTGGCGCTTCACCCAACGTAGGGCAGAGACCATATCTAACAAACCATAATTGGCAATTTCGCTGTCTTTGCTCGGGTGCGCAAAAAAGCCCATGGGACCCAAACGGTAATTCAGCGAAACCACTACGACCCCTTCTTGTGCGAGCAATCCGCCTGGAACATTCCCATTGCCAGCACGAAAGCCTCCGCCGTGTATCCACACCATTACCGGAAGCGAGGCAGTTGAATCCGGCGTCCAGACATTCAAGAACAAACAGTCTTCACTTTGCTCCAGATCCGTGTCCGTCTGGGGGCAAACAGGACCAAACTCGCCCTCAATCTTAACCGTTTCATCAAAAAGCAGATCCTCAGGCGGAGCCCATCTCCGTTCACCGATAGGAGCCTTAGCATAGGGGATACCGAGCGTTGATGTTGGTTCATCAGTTTTGGCTGAGGTATGCGTGCCGACGCTCGCGACCAAAGCAGTTAAGAGCCATTTAATTATTGTTACACGCACGGACACACCTCTCATTTATTAACATTGATGCAAGCATTGGACACAGACACAAGAAAGCCCGCAGCCCCCCGAAAGCCAGTATCACCGCTTAGTCGTTAACCCGAAGCATTGAAATGACGTCTATCAATACCCTTTTTCAAAATCCACAGCGTAAAGTAGGGACTCACCGTTCAGAAAACGAGTCAAATTCATCTCAAAAACACGAACCGCACCCGCCGGGTCCGTGGGAGCTGAGGTGTGACTCGTAACATAGATTTTAGGATGTGACCAAAAGGGATGTGACTCCGGCAGAGGCTCTTGGCGAAAAACATCCAGAACACAGTACCTCAAATGACCCTGATCAAGTACCCAAAGTAAATCCAACTCGTCAATGCAATTACCACGGCCCGCGTTGATTAAAATCGCATCCGAATCCAGGGCCATCAGAAGATCTCGCGAAACCAAACCCTGAGTTTTAGGTGTGTCGGGCATCAAGCAAACAAGATAGTCTAAGCCACAGGCAAAGTCGCGCATGTTCGAGCCAGAGAAGCATGATTGAAACTCTGGAAAAACCTTACCTGACTGATTATAGCCTCGACACACCATCCCCATATTGGACAAAGTGCTTGCAACGGCTCGTCCGATATCACCGGTACCCATGATACCAACATGCTTACCTTGCACCGAACAAAGCGGTCGCTGATTCCAAGAAACATCGGCGGCATAGGTCAGTATTTGGCGCTCCAAAGCGAGCAACCATCCCAGCACATACTCGCTCATCGCCTGCCCAAAAACGCCTTTTAGCCCAGTCAATACGTAATCGTGTCGTTTCGCTAAAACAAGCGGCTTAACGCCGGCCCAAGTCGATTGGATCCACTGTAGCTTGGGGAGATAAGGCAGCCAATCCGCCAATCGGTCAGGCGCACCGAGTATGATATTCACGTCTGAAAATTCATGGATAAGCAGTTTTTCGCTGTGAATAACTCGGATGGAAGTAGGCAAGACCTCTCTACAGAGTGAAGATAGGCGAGAATCTTCAGACTCGGCAATTAGCAGTGTGAGTCTTGGCTCAAGCATTGTAAGGCTCCGAGTTTAGCCTTCCTCGAGCGTAAAGCCAAAGTTTGAACAAGGAACCCGTGAATAAGAGCGCGCCAAGCAGGGCAGAAGTACTGAACAAGCTCTGTTCAGGAATAGCGCCTATGAGGGTGACTATCGAGACCAGAACCAGCAGAGTTAAACCGGTACGATGAAGCCATTTCCATGCGCGAAAAGACAGCCACTTTTTAGCCCCCGAGAACGAAGTAATCACCATGGCAAACAAAAAGACGTAAACAACCGCGCCAAATAGCGCAGGGATAAGATCTGGTGGCGTCCGGGTAACCACCAGGAAAAACGTTATCGCACAGGCATGTATCGCCATTGCGAGAGCGTAAGAGAGGCCTAAATTTCTTCGCAACCCATTTGATACCGTTCCAGACGGCAGTAATCTCATGTGCACTAGTGGGCCCAAGAACACCAGCATAGCCAATACGACCGCGGCTATCTGGGCTGTAAAACGAGCCCATTGTTGAAACTCAAAAGTTTCTCCAAGACCCAAAGACACCAGCAATAGCAAGTTGCTACTCATTACAAATAAATATGGATGTCTAAGTAGCATCAGTTTGCCCTAGATCATGAAAGGCGCGCAGTAACGATCATCAATCGGGCTTGCGTTAACCCTTTGACAAACCAGCCTAAAACCAAGACCCACCAAAGCATGAAAAACCAGTCGTTCTTACTGGTGCCGGCCCAACCAAGCAGCTCGAACACCCAAAGCTCCGCAACCACATCGAGCGCAATCAGTGCAGCAAACCCGCCCAACCATTTGGCAGCAAATGCAAAGAAAGGCTTAAAATCTGGAACTATCAGATAAACGACCAACAGAACCAGCCCACAGGCGGATAAAGCGATAATCAACTTTTCCATATGAGTCTCCGAGATTGATCTCTCTACCTATGATAGGGGTCGAGTGTAACCCACATTCTTTCGGGGTAGAACGAGAACCATGTGCAAAAGTAACTGCTTGTTGCGCACATAGCATTGGTACTGACTATAGATTTACCTTATCTTTATTTTTTATCTACTTTCATTATTAGACCAAGCGGAGAAACCATGCATTTAGCGCGCTTCCCACGACACCATTTCGCTCACTTACCCACTCCGCTAGAGCCCATGAAACGATTGAGCGAGCACCTTGGTGGCCCCAATATTTGGATAAAGCGCGATGACTGTACGGGTTTGGCAGGCGGTGGTAATAAAACCCGCAAACTCGAGTTTTTGATGGCCGATGCGGTCGAAAGAGGCGCTGATACCGTGATCACTCAAGGGGCCACTCAGTCGAACCACGCCCGTCAAACGGCTGCGATTGCAACCAAACTGGGTCTCGGCTGCCATATTTTGCTTGAGGATCGCACCGGCATGGAAGATGCCGATTACAACTACAACGGCAACGTCATGCTCGATCAACTCTTCGGCGCACCGCTGACAAAATTCCCCGCAGGTACCGACATGAATGCCGCAATGGAACAAATGGCGGAAGAACTGGGGGAGTCGGGAAAAAACCCTTACATCATTCCGGGGGGAGGTTCTAACGAGATCGGCGCACTGGGCTATGTAAACTGTGCTCTTGAGTTGTTAACGCAAGCCAACGACCGCAGTCTCAGAATCGATGAGGTAATACACGCAACGGGAAGCGCGGGCACTCAGGCTGGCCTCGTAACCGGGTTGGCCGCTTCCAATAGCCGCATACCGGTTCTGGGTATCGGCGTTCGCGCGCCCCAAGATGCGCAGGAATCCAATGTTTTCAAACTTTGCGAGCGCACGGCCGATTTCATGGGGATTCCTGGCAGCGTAAAACGCGAAGACGTTCGTGCGAACTGCAACTACGTTGGGAAAGGCTATGGTTTTCCAGCTGCAGGTACTATCGAAGCGATCGAGCTGTTCGCAAACTTAGAGGGCATACTCTTAGACCCGGTCTACTCCGGCAAAGGCGCCGCCGGCATGATCGATCTGATTCGACAGGGCCACTATAGCAAGCATCAAAATATCGTCTTCCTTCACACAGGTGGAGCACAAGCGCTCTTTGGCTATCGTACAGCCTTTGATTTTCCCTCCTATGACTAGACGGCGTAACTATGTCGCTGAAGAGTGAACACATCGTCGGGGTCTTGGGTGGCATGGGCCCCGAAGCGACACTGGACTTAATGCACCGCGTGCTTGCGCTAACCCCCGCAGATGGCGATGCAGACCACATCCACATGCTCATCGACAATAATCCCAAGGTACCTTCACGAATTAAAGCCATCATAGAAGGAACCGGGGCTAGCCCATTACCCACTCTGATAAAGATGGCTAAAGGGCTCGAACAACAGGGCGCTGACTATTTGGTTATGCCCTGCAACACCGCCCATTATTACTATGCCGATATCGCACAATCGCTCAACATCCCCTTCATAAACCTGCTCGAAATTACTGCTGCCACAGTTAGACAAGAAAACGTATCAATTAAAAAAGTGGGCTTGTTAGCTTCAAGTGCCTTGCAGATTACTCAGCTATACGAGCCCGTATTTCAAAGCTTGGGTATCGCCGTTTTGTATCCCTGTGAGCAAATACAAAGTGAGTTAATGACGTTAATTACAGAGATAAAGGCAAAACGGCACACGGATACGTCGTTGCAGTTTTTAGAACGAGCCGCGCAGGATTTGATTAGCCAGGGTGCCGATCACTTGGTCGTTGCGTGTACCGAACTATCGCTTTTCGCCGATCGCCTACCGTCAAATATAGCGCACACGGATGCAGCCGATGTATTGGCAAGAGAGATCGTGCGAATCCGTTTTAGCCCGTCACTTTAAAACGCTCAGTGAGTGAAGTGTTGTTCGTAATAGGCCTCTCGTTCCAGCTTGGTCATTCCTGCGGTCTCGTCGACAAAACGATTGCGATTTTCTCGGGTATCAAAAATCCAGAAGCATACCGTGTCGCGCGAGTGGTAAATCGCTTTAAGCTCGTCGTCAATCGAGCACAATTCCTGTGGAATTTCAGCTTTTATACAGATCATGTTCACTAATCAGCGCTCCTTTACTCCGCAAAATTCAACTGTAGCAACGAGTAGCCGCCTTCTAGGTTTCTAGGAAAAACTGTTCTTACCATCGAAGACGACAAGGTTTACCACCTGTGGCCGGCTCTCAACGCATTTCAAATTGATGCTGTAGGCTTCGGGGTGTGACCTTGGCTGATAAAAGCTCTTCACTCCACAGGTACTGCAAAACCAGTGCTTGGCGGAACCTGTACCAAAAGTGTATTCACTGAGCGCCCTATCACCACTCAGTAGGGTAAAGTCAGCGTGTTTGATAAAAAGGTGCTCATAGTCAATCATGCTGCAGATTGAACAGTTACATTTCCAAATTTCGACTTCGGATTCGCTCTTGAATTCGAAGCGGATCGCACCGCAATGGCACCCACCTGTGTATGTCTTCACCTTTCCTTTCACCAAATTGTGTTAGCGAGTAAGGTTTAGCCTAACGCGATGTCGGTGATTTTGCCATTGGCCGAAAGTGAGGGCATCGAGTTATCTTCCTTCGGCCAAGCCAAATCATGGCCGCCAAGCTCATTTGCTTTTAACTGTATGATCGCTGAAACTGACGGTCGCTTCTAATATTCTCTGAATCTACCCGACTAAGGCATATGAACGACATCTCTCAATTTATCCTTAGGGGACTGAGCTTTGCGGCCGAACAGAAGTACCGTGAAATTTACGACGAGGCCATTGCTCGCATTAAAGCCGACACACAAGATGCAGCGGCCTACTTTGTGCTGGGTAAGATCTCAGCCGATCATAACAATCACGTTAAGGCTAGGGAGCTATTTGGCAAGGCTGTCGATTTAGCGCCTGACAATGTGTATTGCCATGTATACTTGGCGCAGATTTTGACGCTGAGTGGTGAGCAAGTTTCTGCAAAGCACCACGTTGATATTGCCGCATCGCTCGCTCAGAATGCCGATCACCATGTCGCTGATACCATAGGTGTTATTTATACACGAACCGGGTTTCACGAATTGGCGATACCCTGGTTTAAGAGCGCCGTTCAATCACGGCCAGACCTAGACAACTATCAGTACAACCTGGGTGCATCGCTTCAATTTATTGGTGAGTTTAAACAGGCTGAAGCCGCCTTTAGACAGGTTCTCAAAATTCAGCCTAACCACTATCGAGCGCTGTCTTCATTAGTCCAGCTCAAAAAGCAGACAACTGAAAATCAAATCATTCCTAAACTTACCGCCACCTTTGAGCGACTGTCTGGTGACGCCGATGCTCAGCTACATCTCGGCCACGCCATTGCGAAAAGCTTAGAAGATCTTGGGGATTATCGAGAAAGCTTAGACTGGTTACATAAAGCGAAAGCAATGAAGCTTCAACAGGCGTCACTCGTAAACTACCAAGAAATCGTACACGCTTTAAAAGACCTACCCCTAAATAAGACCGAAACCGAGGGCGGAGAAGCGCCCATATTCATAGTTGGCTTACCACGAACCGGCACGACGCTCGTTGACCGCATTTTAGGTTCGCATTCTGAAGTAATTTCAGCCGGAGAACTCAATTTATTTGCGGGCTTGGTAAAACAGGCCGCTGGATCACATTCCAACCTGACATTGGATGTTGAGACGCTCGCTGAGGCCGCTAAGCTCAAGGCCACAGACATCCTCAACCTAGGTGATCAGTACATCAAACTATGCGAGCCGCTAAGGAGGGGAGCAAAGCGCTTTACCGATAAAATGCCGCTCAATTTTTTATATTGTGGGCTCATTCATCAAGCACTTCCGAATGCGCGCATTGTGGTACTGCGCCGCAACCCGATGGACAGCTGTTTAAGTAACTACCGCCAGCTACTCACAACTCAACAAGCTTACTACGCCTACACATACAGCTTAGCCGCGACGGCGCAATTTTACTGTTTATTTGATGAACTTATTGCTCATTGGGACGACATTCTGCCAAGCGACCGTTTTCTTCAAATCCAATACGAAGACATCGTCTTTGATCAACGCAATCAAACCGAACGGTTACTGAACTTTTGCGATTTAGCATGGGAAGAGGCGTGTTTGAATTTTCATCAAAACGAAGCGCCGGTTTCAACGGCAAGCTCGGTGCAAGTTAGAAAACCGCTGTACTCTGGCTCAATCGGTCGCTGGCAGCGTTACGATGGTGCGCTTCAGGAGCTTGAGCAGATCCTGCGAGACAAGGACATAAACTTACTAGAAGGTTTACTAAAACGCAGTTAATCACATTCGGGACAAAAAAGGGGGCATAAGCCCCCTTGTTCATTTGATCTACCGAATAACTTAAAAATCGATGCCAAAGCGCACACCCATGGAGCGCGGTGCTAGGACATTTGACTTAAAGTAACGGTTCGTTGCGCCTGACACCGTTTGATTAAACAAGGCCGTCTGCTCCACACCGGTCTCAGCAAACTCATCAAATGCGTTGTCAATGAACAATGTGGCAGTCCAGTTGTCAGCTCTGTAGGTCGCAGAGAGATTCGCTATACCGAAGCTATCCAAAGTCAGGCTGTCACCACGACCACCTGCTCGCGACAACACATCACTTTGCCAAGCGTACCCGCCGTTAAAAGTGAGCTCTCGACCGTTGGCTAAAGACATGTCGTATGAGGCAAAAATAGAGAACTGATTCTCAGGCGAGCCAGGCAAACGATCACCTTTGATGCCGTCTTCGAAAGCGGTTCCAAAGCCAGGGGGCGTAATGGTACGAATCAAAGAAGGAACATCATCGGTCAACTCGGTGCTGGTGTGACTGAACGCGCTGCGAATACGCAAGTTCTCAAGCGCCATCCAATCAATGTTTACCTCAACACCAGTTGATTCAGCGCCACCGGCGTTGATGGTGATTGGAATAGCTGCGTTTACCGTAGCTGACGACAGCTGCGGATCATCCCATTCGACCAAGTAAACAGCGGCATTCAGTGTCATGCGGCCATCAAGCAAGCTCGATTTGATTCCAAGCTCGTGGTTGCGGGTGGTATCCGACGTGTAAGAACGTTCATCAAACTTGGCGAAGTCATCGGGTCCCGGACCAAACTGCTGGCCTGGAGCTAAGTTACAGTTGCCCTGGCCCTTGTTGGGGTCATACGCTTCACATGGCGCACCGCCGTTACTGCCACCAATACGGTAACCCTCGCTGATCGTGCCATACAAAGTGATATCGTCGGTCAAAGCATAAGACGTATTCAACTTGAAGAGGGTTCCGTCGTCGCTTTGCGCGAGAGCGGGATCAAAAGCGCGACTCTCGATCTGATCCAGGCTTGCAGCAACGAAATCAGACGGGCCAAAGAAGCCGTCGTACAGAGGGAAGTCAACCGTTGATTGCGCCTCTAGATCGTACTCGTAGTAACGTGCGCCCACGGTCACTTGCCAGAGATCGGTGATCTGATAAGTAAGCTCGCCAAATACCGCTTTCTCGACGAGTTCACTGGAATCCGCAGAAAAATACTCTAAATTATCTGAACGTGTTGATCCGAAAAAGTCTGCAAGCTCAGGTGTATACTCAGCGGAAAACCCAACGTAGTCTTCCTTGTTGTAAAAAGCACCCACAATCCAGCTGATGGCGCTATCGCCCTGTGAAACAAGACGAAGCTCCTGGCTAAACGTTTCCAATCGATCTTCTTCACGGGTAAAGGCGGTGAAAGTAGGGAAGGTTTCGTAGGAATACTCAAGGCTGATCAACAAGTCGGTTTGATCGCGCTGTCCCACTTCTTCGTATTTCGAAGAACCCGTTGCTGAGGTGAGTTCAGCAAAACCGAGATCTGCAACAATTTCAAGGGCCAGCAAGCTGGTCTCTTCTTCGTTCGGTTCCGCAACACGCTGTGCATTCTCATACTGACCTGTACGAAGTTCACCGCGGTGCGCCGAAATCGTGCGGCCACCGTTGTCTTCTGTTTGACGATAATACGTCAATGTGGCGTCCAACATGTCCGTTGGCTGCCAGCGCAGGGCGATTTTGCCGGTAAGGGATTCTTGCGTATTAACGTCTTTTTGAGGCGCCAGCTGATCACTTCCACGAGGTGAATCGGGCTCTGAAACACCGGGCTCTTTGACAATGAAAGGTTGATCAATAAAGCCGGCGTCATCATAGCGATCTATCGAGGCACGCAAGGCTAAGTTGTCAGACAACGGCAAGTTCAGAGTGAAACCCATATCCGAGCTAAGGTCATCGCTTTCGCTGTTTTGGTACAGCTCGCCACGCAAGTTAACGGTGGTATCGTCGAAATCAGGGCGATTGGGTATGTAGCGGATTGCACCGCCCATAGTCCCGGCACCATAGAGCGTACCTTGTGGCCCAAGTAGAACCTCAACACGCGCCATATCCACCAGGCGCATATCTATGCCCAAGGGTATCTCGCCCACGTAGGTCGCTACCGTACCACCTGTGCCGATGTTCGTTCCTTGACCAAGGGGATCCGCGTTCAATCCGCGCACCACGAGCTGTTGGCCATTTCGTCCGCCGCGGTCAACGGCATTGATGCCTGGAACATAAGACAGAGCCTCAGCGATATCGCCAAAACCCTGCTCTTTAATGCTGTCGCCCGTGATGGCCGCAATATTAATGGGAAGATCCTGCAGTGAGCCAGCGCGACGCGTTGCCGTGACGATCACTTCTTCAAGCATAAAGGTTTTATCTTGTGCGAAAGCGGGGCTTGCAAGTCCTGCACTCAATGCGGGTACAGCGATGGCGGTTGCAAGAACCGTCTTTTTAAAGTGTTGATTCATAGTCTTCCTTAGTGATTTTTTGTTCACTGAACCTAAGAGGTACGCAGTCCAGTAACTTATGGACCTGAGATCTGGAAAGCGAATGCTACCAAGCACCGGGGATAGGTGCACCGCCAAAGGCGGGCATTCGTGAATAATGACGAAAAGAGCGGTCTATGCGTAAGACGGTGTCAGAGAAAAGCTTGCGTTCCGAAACAAAACGGGCAGGGTAGGGGTCACTCTGTCTTGTAATCGTCGTCGAGAATTTGCTTTTCTTTTAATGTTCTTATGAGTTTTTCCAATCGAACAAACGCGACTAAGCCAAACACAAATCCCAAAAGACCCAGTACTTCCATTTTGGCACGTGTGGTAATCAAATAAAGTTAGAAACTTACTGCTCTCCGAAGCCTATTAATCAATAAGATAATAGCCTTTGCAAATTAATAAAGTTGGTAACAGATTGCCCGTA
>JAUHWV010000195.1 GCA_030427335.1 Gammaproteobacteria bacterium
CTCTGCATAAGCAAGAGGGCAGGTTTTCGCTTAACCAGCGCCAACCTGCAAATCTCGGCTCAGACACAATTCGAAATCAAAAATTACTATGAATTAATGGTTCACTTGTGTCTGATATATATAAATACATACCTCAACAAGTGCCCACATTTCTGTCTTCATCTGTCTGTTAAACAACCTAAACCCGCTTGGGATCTAGTGTTCGGCCCGAGTAACTCCCTGACCGAGGACGCGCATTATACGTAAACTAAAAAGCACCGCAAGCGCTATTTTCAGTTTTTTTTAAATTTCTTTTAAACACCCGAAACAACGAATAAATGGTGTTTCTTTTTGCCCACTTTTACTAAGTAGTAGACGTCGTGCAAAGCCTGCTCTTTAGGGAACCAAACTGCAGGGCTCGCATTGTCCTCTAGGCCCAGCGCGCTGCCATTCACAAAAACGGCATTGCGTGACAACGCATCCTTGGCCTGCTTGCCTGAAGCCACCGCCCCCGAATCAGAGAGCAACTGGGTGAATGCCGGCGGTAAATCACCTCTGTAGATCTGCGTCACGGGCAATCCATCTAGGGCAAGCTGCGCCAAGTCATCCGAACTCAGGTCGGCAATGTCGCCACTAAAGAGCGCGTCGGTGATGCGCTGCGCGGCCACCAGGCCCACCTCACCATGTACTAGGGCGGTCACTTGCTCCGCGAGTATTCGCTGCGCCTGAGGTCGACCCTCTGCCGCCTTATCCGCAACCTCGATATCCGCAATTTCTGCTGGCGACAAGAAAGTGAAGTAACGCAGAAACTTATAAACGTCGGCGTCAGCGGTACCCAGCCAAAACTGATAAAACGCATAGGGCGACGTTTTCGCTGGATCAAGCCAGATGGTGCCGGATTCGGTCTTACCAAACTTGGTGCCATCCGCTTTCGTAATTAGCGGCATGGTAAGACCAAAAACTTGCGCACCATGCAGACGTCGGGTTAGATCAATACCGCCGGTGATATTACCCCATTGATCAGACCCGCCAATTTGAAGCCCGCACTCATAACCTTTATACAACTCCGCAAAGTCGAGCGACTGCAGGATGCTGTAGGCGAATTCCGTAAAGCTGATTCCGCTGCCTTCACGCTCAATACGCTGCTTAACGGATTCCTTGTGAATCATCGCATTGACCGAGAAATGCTTGCCTATATCTCGCAAGAAGGTAAGCACATCGATATTAGCGGTCCAATCTAGATTATTAACGACGATCGCCGATGAGGGGGATTCATCGAACGAAATAAAGCGACTTACTTGCGCCTTCAGTTTATCAACCCAGCCTGCGACGACATCAGGAGTATTGAGCTGGCGCTCTTGCGCTTTAAAACTAGGATCACCAATCAAACCCGTCGCACCGCCAACCAGGGCTATAGGTTTGTGGCCTGCGTCCTGAAAACGGCGCAGCATGAGAAGCGGAACCAAAGAGCCGATGTGCAGGCTGTCGGCAGTGGGATCAAAACCACAATAGAGAGTGCGAGGCTTCTCTTCTAACCAGTCGATGAATCGTTCCTCACCGGCGATTTGAAAAACCAAACCCCGTTCACGAAGATCTTCTATAAGAGCCTTTGACATACCGTTTGTTTACCCACCTATTTTCCTAACGCGCGCAAGATACATCACCCTGAGACTATTGCAAGTTCCGAGCAAGCGTTCCAATTAGTAGAGCGCCCCTTTATACTCGCGGTTGATCAAAAATGATAGCTTCCGATGAAAAGACTGCAGGACAACATCTCAGGCGCAACAAGACACTCACTGCATGAGGCTTCGCATCTTCCGCGACGCCACATAGCAGCCATTGGTGCAATCCTTTTGTTTTTGGCTGTCGTGGCACCATTTACACCATCTGGCAATGTATCAGCTAACCGTACGGAAGAACTGCCCCTGCCGACAATAAGCCAGTCAACTGTAAATAGTGAGCAACCGAGCGCGGCCCAACCCACCACGATAGAAGTATCTCCTCTCCCACCAGCGACTCCAGAGAAGCCCGTTGAGGAAATCACTTGGGCATTTTATCAAGTGAGACCAGGCGACAGCCTCTCCAAACTTATGTCGCGAGCGGGATTTACCGATCGCGATGCTTATATAGCGGGAAAAACACCCGGCGGCTCATTGACGCAACTGTATCCGGGTCAGACACTGGGCTTTGCCACGCAACCTAACGGCGAGCTGGCGGAAATCCGTCACAAGCTATCGGCGCTGGAGTCAGTAGTGTACCGAGCCAGTGACGGCAAGTTTGAAATCGAGCGCGAACTGAAAGAGCCCGAAGTCCGCGTCGTTGAAAAAAGCGGAGAGATCACCAGCTCCCTATTTCTTGCAGGGCAACATGCCGGTCTATCAGATAACCTAATCATGGAGCTAGCGAATTTGTTTGGCGGCGTGATTGATTTCGTGTTGGACCCTCGCGAAGGCGACACACTTTACGTCATCTATGAAACCCTGTATCTAGATGACCAGTACTACAGTGACGGCAACATCATCGCAGCCGCCTTTACGAACAAAGGCGAAACATTCTCAGCTTACCGTTACACCGACAGAGAAGGTCGCCTCGGCTACTACAATGAGCGGGGCGAGAGCATGCGCAAAGCCTTTTTAATGGCACCGCTGGACTTCACACGCATCAGCTCTAATTTTAATCCAAGACGGGTGCATCCGGTTTACAAAACCACGCGCCCGCATCGTGGAACCGACTATGCAGCACCCAAAGGAACCCCCGTTTTCGCCGCAGGTGATGGCCGCGTCATTGAAGCGGGCTACAGTAAGGCCAACGGCAACTACGTCTTTATACAGCACGGTGAAAAATACGTAACAAAGTATCTTCACCTAGATAAGCGCCACGTTAAGGCGAACCAAAGAGTAAGCCAAAGTCAAATCATAGGTACGGTAGGTTCTACAGGGACCGCTACAGGCAACCACTTGCACTACGAATTCTTAGTTAACGGCGTTCACCAGAACCCGCGCACGATTCACAAGAAGTTACCCAAAGCAAAAAGCTTGTCAGCCAATGAGCTGCCGCGTTTTCTTGCCTCAGTGGGCACTCACCAAGACGGGCTTGCACAGCTCATTGCAGCGCAGCAAGCCGAGTCGCTCGCACGGCTCGATGCAACAAACTAGCGGGCTTTACATTGGACTGATGTCGGGCACCAGTGTTGATGCCGCAGACGCAGCGCTGGTTCATATCGACACCAAGCTTGAACTCCTCGCCTCGCTTAGCTTTGAAATCCCCATCGATCTTAAAAATCAAATTCACCACATTTGCACCGCAGAAAGCGCCGCCATCGATGAGCTTGGCCGACTCAATCGACGCATCGGCAACTTATTCGCCGATGCTACGCTCGCGTTGCTTTCCACCGCGAGACTGAGCGCACAGGATATACGGGGCATTGGCAGTCACGGGCAAACGATACGACACAGCCCCCCCAGCGAGAGCGAACCAGACCCCTTCACTTGGCAAATGGGCGACCCCCACGTGATCGCTGCACGCACAGGCATCACCACGGTGGCGGATTTTCGCAGCAGAGACCTAGCCGAGGGTGGCCATGGCGCGCCACTAGCCCCGCTCTTTCATCGCGCTTTATGCCAGCATATAAATAGGAACTGTGGTGTTTTAAATATCGGCGGCATGGCGAACCTAACCGTTATTGACCGAAACGAAATCCGCTATGGCTTCGACACAGGCCCAGGCAACACGCTGATCGATGCCTGGTATCGACGCCACAATGCAGGGGATTTCGATCAGGGGGGCTCATGGGCCCGAACAGGCACCGTGAATATCGATCTTTTGAAACAATGGCTTCGCGATCCTTTTTTCAGTAAGGCACCCCCAAAGAGCACAGGCAGGGAATACTTCAACCCAAATTGGATGGCGACACAGTCGCCTCACATCGACACAGTGCAACCGGCTGACGTCGCTGCGACCTTGGTGGAGCTCAGCGCAGTTTCAACGGGACGCTGCATTGCGAATTGCCTAGGACCGAACACGTCTGTGTATGTCTGCGGTGGTGGCGTGCACAATACCTTTTTGCTTTCTCGACTTCAAAGTCACTTGCCCAACAACACAATAGAAAATGTTGAAAAGCTGGGAATAGGTCCCGACTGGGTAGAGGCGGCAGCATTTGCTTGGCTCGCGCACGCTCGCCTA
>JAUHWV010000196.1 GCA_030427335.1 Gammaproteobacteria bacterium
CTTCCCTATACCCCATATTCAAAAACTGATAAGTATCCGACAGAAGCTCGATGGGGTTTTCGTTCCAACTCGGTCGATCATCGATGAGTGTAACGCAATCGCGGTGTATGCTGAGCCAGCCACTCAGAGCGTGAGGGTCAGACAACAGAGCCTGTACCGGGCGCGTGATGAGTGTCTGCTTGAGGATGATGCAATCGGCCATCGCCGCTCTTACATCTGAGTCGACGCCCTCAAGCGCCTTGTCTGAGGTCAGTTTCCAAGCGTAGTCGATATCGATATTGTTCGCGAGTGCCTTGAGTTCACCAACGGCGGTCAGATACGGCACGATAAAGCGGGTTGTGGGTCGGGCGTTGATATTGTTGCCGATAAACCAGTTAACCAAGCCGTTGTGGAACGACAAATTCGTCGCCAAATCTTTCCCGCGGATCGTTGTACGACGCAGGGTTTCCGCCATCCGTTCATAGGTGTCTAAGCGCGTACTACCCACCGTCAATAGCAGGGCGATATTCGAGTCGTAAGCGCCCGCCAAGGTGTACTTGATAAACACATCGGTGTCGGGATTGTGTAGCGAAATGCCCTGATCATCGCGGATTTCACCGGCGATTGCATCACTCCAATACTCTATCACACCGCCCGCAGATGGTTGTAAGGCGTTATTGGTCGCATTTAAACGCGCCTCGACGCTGTCATTGTGACGCAGCACGCGCTCGGGCTTCGGCAAGTTTTTGCCGTGTGCAGCAAGCAACACCATGGCTTCTACCAGTGACTCAACCACGAAAAAATCTTGGGGATTCTCGGGATTTGCAAACTTCAATGCATAGCACAACTCCGTTACGCGATGCTCTACCTGAATACGCGTATTCATTTCCATAAAGAAGTGCTTGTCGCGGTCAACGATACACTCAAAGGTTGATACCGAGTCAAGGCCCACTGCCTCGCCAAATCGAGCGGCTTCGTCCTCCATTGCGATAAGTGTTTTTAGATCCTGCTCTAGCACCGCAACTTCGGTGGTTCGACCTTGGTTTTTAGCCTCAATGATTGCGGCTTCGAGCGACTCAACCGTGACCGACACTTCTAAGAGTTTTTGCTCATGCATCTGCAATGAGCAATCGCGTCCGCCGAGCGTCATCGACCACTCGCCATTACCGATCACCTGAATTTCTTGGTGACGCGTGGTCTCGATATTGAGCTCAACCAGCACGTTCTTGTTATCACCCACTCCCGTGGCTTTAACCTCGTTTAAGATCTCGCGGATAAGCTCGGGGGTTCGCGCTGCCGCCTTCTCAATTCTTTCAGCATCGCTGCCTTCGTACGATGAGGGCGCTGCCAAAATACGTTGTCCTTTGCCGCCACCGCCCGAAATCGCTTTCAAGCGCACTCGATTCGAGGGGTAGTCGCCATACATGCGCTTAACCGCCTCTGTCAGCGTTTCGGATAGCTCATCTACTGTGTATAGATCAATGCCCTTGTCGTAAGAGCCCTGCAGCACGATGTCGGCTTTGTCTTCAAGCGAAATCGTAGCGTCATCTAGTGCCGCCGACTCTACGTTCAGACCTTCATCTGCCACCAACCGCTTCAGCGCTGCGATATCAGGGTATTTCTTCAGCAGGGTCAGAGCGGTGCCGTTGTCGATACCTGGCGTCACACTCACGCCCACTTTGAGGGCCGTGCGCTTGGCTTCGTCTTTTAAGCCCGCATCGTGAACCGTTTTGCTGCAGGGCCCGATGAAATTAAGGTCGGCTCTTTCCATCGCGGCGACCATGGTCTCGTCTTCTGCCATGAAGCCATAGCCTGCAAAGATCGAGTTGTAGCCGTTATTTTTAGCGATCGCGATAATCTGCTGAATTCGCTGTTCGCGCTCTTCTTTGTTGGCCCCCGTGTAATCTGGAACCCGGTGGATGTGGTTTGGATCCTTGATCGCTCGCAATTCAGGAGCGAGTGCGTCCTGATATACGATTGAGTCTTTTTCACTCAACAAAATGCCAAACTCTGTAATGCCCATCTCGCTGAAGACGTCCATCGCCTCTTTGCGAATTGGGCCACGGCAAATAATGAGAGGGCGCAGTGATCTGCAATCAAACTGACGAACCCAGCTGGATGGGTGAGCCTGCAATTGACGCGCCTTGTGAATGAGTTTGTTGTTCAAATAGTGTTCGTTAGACACAGTGGTTTCCTCTTATTCGCTTGGCGGTTATTAATGAAACTCTCGCTGGATTCCGCCGAGCGGCTCCGGAGTGTAATGACGAAGACAAAAAGCCATTTGCTCACCTAAGACGGTCCGTAAATCCGATGGCATTACGATCTGCGAAATCGATCCCAGGCTGAGCGCCTCATTAGGATTCATAAGCTCGCGTTCGTATCGTTGCGCTAAAAGCTGCTCTTCTGCCTTAACCCAATCCTGCACCAGGGTCGTTGCAGCCTCTTTGGCCTCGGAGTCGGACAAACCTGCGGCTTTTTGGGCCTCGGTTTCTTTCGCTATTTTGCCGGCAACCGAGGAACGAATGTTACGCAGTTCATCTTTGTAAACATACTCCACACCGGCCGGTCCCATTACCGCTACGCGCGTCGTAGGCAGCGCGACGACGAAGTCGGCACCGGTTGGGTAGTTATTGTATGACGCGTAGGCGCCACCGAATGCGTTTCGAACAAGCACCAAGAAACGTGGCGTGCGTAGATCGACAATCGCATCCAGCATGGCGCGCCCTGCCTGTACGATGCCTCGGCTTTCCTGCTCACGACCCGGTAAAAAGCCCGTGGTGTCCTCCAAAAAGATAATGGGGATATTGTACAAGTTGCAGAATCGAATAAAGCGCGCGTTTTTGTAGGCCGCATCAATATCTATCTGACCCGAGGCGACCGCTGAGTTGTTGGCAACAAAGCCCACTACGTTTCCGCCCATTCGCCCCAAAGCCGTAATCGTGTTGCGAGCACGCTCGGGTTGAATTTCTAAGAAGTCACCGTGGTCGCACAACTGCTGAATCAAAATACTGATATCAATCGGCGTATTAAAGCCCGTGGGCGAGTTAAACGCCTGCTTCAATAGAATATCGATATCCCAGGTCTTGCGGCTGAGCGGATCAGAAGAGACCTGTGTAGGAGCAAATTCGCCCGAATGACTGGGCAGGTAATTCAGAAGCTCGCGAACTTTGCGAAGTGCCGCTACCTCATCGGGCACCACAAAATCGGTAACACCGCTTTGCGAGTGCACTTTCGGGCCGCCAAGTTCATCCGGCGTAACGTCTTCACCCAACACCGATTTTACGACACCGGGCCCCGTCAGGCCGAAGAAGGTCTCGTTGGGCTGGATCAAGAAACTGCCCTGTCTCGGCAAGTAGGAGCCACCGCCAGCGTTGAAGCCGAACATGCACATGATGCTGGGCACAACGCCTGAAATTTTGCGCAGTGCAGTAAAGGCGTCAGCGTAACCATCCAAGCCGCCTACCCCCGCGGGAATGTACGCCCCGGCCGAATCATTCAGCCCGACAAGCGGAATCTTGCGCTTGGCAGCTAGCTCAAATAAACGAGCCAACTTTTTGCCGTTGGTCGCGTCCATCGAACCCGCTCGCACGGTAAAATCGTGTCCATAGACGGCAACATCTCTGCCATTTACTTGAATCAATGCGGTAACAAGCGAAGCACCATCTAGGTTGGGGCCCCAATTTTGGTAAAACACCGTAATGGGGCCGTCGCTCAGACATTGAATACGCTCCCAGATGGTCATCCGGCCTTTCTGATGCTGGCGCATGATCGCCTTGGTGCCCGCTGCTTGATAGGGGCGCTGCTGCAACTTCCAGCCGGATTCTAGGGCCTGCTCATACAATCCGGTTTTACCTTGAATGGCGCCGGGAACCCCGAAAGATTGGGGGCTTTCGACTTTGAATGGGTTGCTGAGTGTCGGTGCCGATGACTCGGAGGTGGGCTTGCTCATAAACTCGCTCTCTTGATCGTATCGTGCCCAGCTATCCCACTTAAATTGGGCGTAAGATCGCGGGCAAAAATGACTATTTTTGTAGAGTGCACACAGTACCTTACGGGTACTAAAAGTCAATTTGTGACCCATTTATGCGACTTCACTAAAGGTCTTACGAAAACTCACCCATCATGGTTTTCTTGCGCCAACTAAGCTA
>JAUHWV010000197.1 GCA_030427335.1 Gammaproteobacteria bacterium
CAGACAAACGGGAGAGCAGACAGGCCATGGCTAAACCAACGGGCCCCGCCCCTACTATGACAACATCGGTTTTTTTTGGAAACACAGGAGCCCCTACTGATTAATTTTGACTTATTTGAACACTCACTCATGTTCAAATAAGTCAAAACTCAAAGTATAAGTACACTTTATGGCGACCTCTCACTCAAAGCGACGCATACAGAGCGCAGCGGTTAAGCTGTTTGCCGAGCCGCGCGAAGAGCTCAATATCAGCGAGCTTGCTCAATTTGCTGGTGTAGCAAGAGGCACTGTCTACGCCTACGTTAACGAGTTGGACTCTCTCTTTGAACATACAGCCAAGCAACTAGCCCAAGAACTGCACGAACGTATTCAAGCAGAGCTGCAGCCAATCCAGGACCCCGCTCGCAGAGTGGCGCACGGCATTCGCGTTTTTATACGGCAGGCACACGAATCTCCCGACTGGGGGCGATTTATGTGTAGACACGGCCTGAGCAATCACCAACTTGAATCTTTATGGCGAGCACAGCCTATGAAGGATTTGCAAGCCGGTGTCGAAGCGGGTCGTTTCGCCTTGGACCCTTCGAGTCTTAAATCCGCGACCGCGATGTTAGCGGGGTCGGTCATTGCCGCCATGAACCTAGTTATCGCAGGCCACAGAGGATGGCGTGAAGCGAGCCAAGAAACGAGCCTTTGGGTCCTGCTATCGCTCGGGCTTGATGAAAATGAGGCGCGGCGCATTGCAAACACCTTACAAACCTCAGGGGGGATCATGCAATGAGCGCGCTCTCCGTCGACTATTTAGGTGCCGATACGGCACCCACACTACGTGTACAGCGACTCGCTTACCTCCGTTTTGAACGGCCTGATATTCACAAGGCCGAGCGATTCTTGAACGACTTTGGTTTGATTACCCTACACAAGTCGACGACTGACATCTATCTAGCCGCCAATGCTAATGCCGATTGGTGCTATCACCTTAAACAAGCGAGCACACCGCGATTTGTGGGTATCGGCTTTGACGCAAACAACCGATCCGACCTAGAACGCCTGGCTCAAACCTTAGGCGCCCAAGGACCTGAATCCGTTGATGAGCACGGAGCTGTTGAGCGGGTCATTACTCACGACCCTAACGGGTTTGCCGTGGAGGTCAACGTCCGAGACCGAGTCACGCCGCTGGAATCGAAGTCATCTGCTACCACGGTAAACACCTCCGTAAAGACGACTCGAATTAATGAAATTCAAGACTGTCCAGCAAGCCCCCCTGTGATTATTAAGCTGGGGCACATCGTAATTGAGACACCAGGCTATGAAACAAGCGTTCGCTGGTACCAGAAGCATCTGGGTCTGATTCCCTCTGACACACAAGTACTGGATTCGGGCGAGCCGGTCGTGACATTTTTTCGTATGAACCTAGGCGACACGCCGACAGATCACCACACATTGGCCATCGCACATACTTTTCAGTCTGCTTTTAGCCATGCGGCGTTTGAGGTCACCGATATCGACGCGATCGGAGCGGGACAGCAGCACATGCGAAATCGAGGATGGAGTCACGCCTGGGGAATTGGCCGACATCGACTGGGTAGTCAGCTGTTCGACTACTGGTCAGACCCTTGGGGCGCACATCATGAACATTATTCGGACGGCGACGTTTTCACAGAAGAACATCCCTTAGGCGTGTCAATGGCAAACGCCCAGGCCATGAGCCAATGGGGTCAGATCATGCCCGCGACATTTATACGCCCTAAAATCAACTTGACAACGCTGATCACACTCTTTCGCAACATCAGAAAACACCCGGATCTCACCCTAAAAAAATTGGCAGCAATCGCCAAAGTCATGACTTAAAGGAACTACGATGCCACTTAACATCGCACGCGTGCACCATAACGATAAAACACGGTGGGCTAAGCAAACAGGAAATGCCTTAGCCCTGCTCGATATCGATGCTCCGACCACAGGGGACCTTATCCGTCACTTCGATGTTAATCAGCTCCGTGGCATGCAGGGCGAGCGGGTCGACTGGTCTGATGTCACCCTCCTGAGTCCAATCACCCGAAACCAGCAGTTCGTGTGCCAAGGCGCTAACTATCGACAGCATATGCTCGAATCAGGCGTCGACCCGGATGACAAAACCTTCAATATGATTTTCACCAAAGCGGCCTCATGTATCTGCGCAGCAGACAGCGCGGTCGTGCGCCCGAATAATGTTCACCTTTTGGACTATGAAGTCGAGTTGGGCCTGGTGTTAAAATCCGAGATTAACCAAAGCGTAGAGTTGACCGAAAACGACCTGCCAAACACGATCGCAGGTCTCGTAATCGTTAACGACTACTCTGCCCGGGATATACAGTTACCGCAGATGCAGTTTTACAAGGGAAAAAGCTTTCGAACCTTTGGACCCGTAGGGCCCTGGCTGTGTTTGCTGGAACCCGAGGACTACCGACACCTGACGAATCTGGACTTAGAGCTCCGAGTCGATGATGAGGTTCGGCAGCAGGACAACACCCGGAACGTAGTTTACCAAGCGGCCGAAACGCTCACTGAACTCTCGCTAATCCAGGACTTCGCTCCAGGTGATCTCATAGCAACCGGCACCCCTTCAGGGTGCGCTTTACGGGCTCCCTCGCCACGCATACAACGGATGATGGGTTTAATACCGGAAAAAACCAAATGGCGGCTCTTCTTAAAGGCGCAGCGGAAACGAACTCAGTATCTGCGGCCTGGACAAACTGTCACTACCAGCATCAAATCGCCTTGCGGACAGATCGACTTAGGCACTCAATCTAACTTAGTAATCGCTGAGAGCTGAGGTATAAATCCGCAGCGCAAAATGCGGAGTAACTGCGATTGGTGCTGGGTCCTGGGTCCTGGGTCCTGGGTCCTGAGTGCTGAGTGCTGAGTGCTGAGTGCTGAGTGCTGAGTGCTGAGTGCTGAGTGCTTACTATCCCACACCAATGACCAAACGCCCGTTTTTGCGCATACGCGCCAACACATCAATCGGTTTTTTTAAAGCAATTAGAAAAACCGATTAATCCTTTCGAAAATATCAAATTCACAAAACCACCTACTGCGACTAGAGTTCGCGTCAAGGCTCGGCACTCGGGTGATCGAGCCGCATTATCATAAACAGTTGGAGGTTACATCGATGAAAAACCGTAAGACCCCTCTTTTCACAGCCGTTGCTATGGCAATGACGCTGTCAGTTGGCTCCGTTGGCGCAAGCGCCATGGGCCAGGCTAAAACCAATCAATTCTGGTGGCCAGAATCTATTAATTTGAGCCCACTGCGCCAGCATTCGCCCGAATCAAACCCCTACGGCGAAGACTTCAACTATGCGGAAGAGTTCGCGAAGCTCGACCTGGATCAAGTTAAAGCCGACATTACGGCACTCCTGACTGAATCGCAGGACTGGTGGCCAGCGGACTACGGTCACTACGGCCCCTTCTTTATTCGTATGGCTTGGCACAGCGCGGGCACCTATCGTGTGAGCGACGGTAGAGGCGGTGCAGGCGGTGGTCAGCAGCGTTTTGAACCGCTCAACAGCTGGCCTGATAACGGCAACCTAGACAAAGCTCGTCGACTGCTTTGGCCAATCAAGCAAAAGTACGGCAAGAGCTTGTCTTGGGCAGACTTGATGGTATTGACCGGCAACGTGGCAATGGAATCAATGGGCTTTAAAACCTTCGGTTTTGCCGGCGGCCGTATGGATGATTGGGAACCCGACTTAGTGTACTGGGGGCCTGAGAACAAACGCTATCACGGTGACCGAGAACTCGAACGCCCTCTTGCGGCTGTTCAGATGGGTCTGATTTACGTAAACCCGGAAGGTCCCAATGGCAACCCCGACCCGCTACTTGCAGCAAAAGACATCCGCGAAACGTTCGGCCGCATGGCGATGAACGACGAGGAAACGGTTGCCCTCATTGCGGGTGGCCATACCTTCGGTAAAGCACACGGTGCACACAAGCCAGAAGAATGCGTGGGTCCCGAGCCAGCAGCTGCAGCAATTGAGGAGCAAGGGCTGGGTTGGATTAACAAGTGTGGTAAAGGCAATGCAGAGGATACTGTGACCAGCGGCTTA
>JAUHWV010000198.1 GCA_030427335.1 Gammaproteobacteria bacterium
AAAGAGCAACAGACTTTAAAAAGATTGGTTGAGACAATGCCGCCGCCTCATCCGATTCAGTTGCGTCTAGCCGGCGGTTTGGACACACCAGAGGAATTAAAAGATACGGTAGCTTCCGATGCAGGCCTGACTGCGTCAGTTCTGAAAACGGTGAATTCTGCCGCATTCAGTTTGTCTGCCCCAATCACGAGCGTTCAGCATGCCATTACGTATCTTGGTGTTACCGTGGTTAAGGGCTTAGTGATGCAAGCGGCCATGAGTGAGCGCGCCGTGAAGGTGTCGCCTGCACAACAGGTTCGACTGGACAAAATCTGGAAAGCGGCTCGGTGCTCAAGTGCGATTGCACAACTCATTGGCCAAGAACTGGCGGTTCCTTCACTTTCAGTTGTTACCACGAACGCCCTGCTGTCCAGTCTGGGCGACATCACCTTAGTTTCCTTCAACGACGGTGAACTATTGCCTCTGACCGAAGGATCCACATTATTTGAGCGCGTCGAAGCACAACAGACTGCTATTGGTGTGAATACATTCGTCGTGGGTAGCGCCCTGGCTCAGCACTGGGGATTGCCCGCATCTTTGGCTTCGGGCATTGAAACAGCGAGCCTACCCCTGGGTGTTCCCCTGGCCGAGAGCCCCATTCAAGGTGACGCTCTGGATCAAATTGTAATCATTTATCTTGCAGGCCTGATTAGCGACGCAATCGCACACGAAGGCCTGACTGACATTGCCGATTTTAAACTCGAAGATCGCTCGCGAATCGAGCGCTTTTACCTAGCGGACTATGTACGCCGCGGCCGTCTGGCTCGACTGCCGAGCTTGTTTGAAGAACCTGGATTTAAACGCAAGGTCAACCGGACGATATTAACTTTGAGTTGATGAGCACGAGGGATTACTCAAATGAAAAAGACTGCCACTTGGGCTAGAGCACTACCCCTACTGCGGATCAACGTCCAAGCGTATAACTCATTTGACACGCCCCAGAGCATCAAATTTGAGTGCTTGCAGGTCAACCTCCGAGTTGGATGCACGTTTCTACCCGAGGTCAAAGCATTCAAACAGCTACCCTCCACATCGAGATGATGTTCACATTATTAGTAAATTTGGTGGTGTATTGTGGTACCGTTATCCTTGATGTGAAATTGCGCCTTAAAAAAGGGCCCGCCTATGGAATATACTGCAAGCCTCATCAACGCACCAATCGAGCTCACTAGTAGCAATACAGCGCACCCGAAAGCCGATCTCTCGCCACCGCATCCGGTAAAGCGACGGGCGAAAGTATTAACGCGCTACTCCACTAGCTGGAGCGACCGCCTGGGTTTTCTTTCCATCATTGCCTCACTGATTTTAGCCTTGGTAGCGCATCCCGTGCTTGCAAGTGACTACAGCAACACCAAACTCATGGTGTATCAAAATATCGTATCAGGAAACAATCAAAATCCCTCCTGGGATTGGGACGGGGGCGGTTCAAAAAAAGAGCAACGCTCTATCCAGATAAGGTCGATGCCTAGCGGATGGGATAACGCGGTCTCGGCCGTTAGCGCACTAGGAATGGGCTGTCAGCTAGGTCTGTTCGCAGACCCTGGTTTCGTCGGAAGGCAATGGTGGGCATTCGTGCCTTACGCCTATCTGTTCGAAGATGGCTCTATGACCGAAGGGTTTCTGGGATACGATGACATGCGGAAATGGCCACCAGGCAATGACAATATTTCATCTCTTGTTCTATTGTGCCCAGACTTCGGCAACGCGGGCCTTTTCCTATCTTCAGGCGTCAACGGACAACCGGCAATGCGAGGGCAAGACTGGCTGCCTGGTTATGCACAAAGCACCTGGAATTACGAGAGCGGCGTGTTGGAGGTCGCGAGTCTTGGTGCGCAGTCTTCGATCGGCAACGACGCTGCAGCCGCGCTTTACGCTTGGGGACAAGACTGCAAAATACGACTCTACCGCGACGACAACTTTGGCGGGCCGTACGTGGATATTTGGACAGATCCTGAGACACAGTCCGTCATCGTGCCTGATCTGGGATTACTACCCAACGTGGGTAGAAACCAGGCTTCGTCGTTTCGAATGGAATGCGGCATAAGCCGTGAATGGTAGGAGTCGCAATGAAAAATCCTGTTTCCGCAGTCTTTCTAACGCTTTGTATTGTCTTGACTCCATCGACCAACGGCTCTGTTTTTGACGATGTAGAGAACTTTGGCAAGAGCCTTGCCATAGCGTCTCTGAAGGGCGTATCCGAGGTTGAGACACTATCTACCACCGCGGTTAGCAGCGTGTTACCTAATATAGCGACGTCGGCCCTAAGTTACGTAAACAGCAATGGCAAAACGATGCTGGTAGCAGCCGATGTAGAATCGGGCATTTTGCTGCACATAGCAAAAGATGAATACGCAGTAGCGCTCTCTACCGCTACTGATCTGAACAACTGGTACCAGTCGGTGCAAGTGCTGATCGATGGTGTTGAGATTGATTTATCGAAGGCAACGCAATTTGCTGATGCCGAACTAAATAAAGCATTAACTCAAGTCTTGATTGACTTAGCCTACGCAGATCGACTCGTGGTTGCAAAGTTCTTGGCGGTATTCAACACCTTCAAGCAAGGCAAATTAGCCCAGAGCTGCGATCAGTTTTTGATCGACAAGTCCTCTAACGTGCAGATGCCTATACCGGCATTGCAAAACGCGGTATTTCGTTCAGACAAAATTCCACCCACTATCGCGACACTGCTGCAGGCCGAAACACGTGTTAGCAACGCGGTTAGCAAAGGCTTTGTTGCTGGTTGGTACTGTGGCAACTTAGCCTGGGTAGATACGGTCACTAACCTAGTAAAAGATAGCGTCCAAAATTTAGAGCAGGCCGTAAAACAGACCTTTGCTGTGGGCAGCGAGATTGCAAAGCTGAGCTATAAGTTCGAGGATAATTTGGGCGATCAGCAGTGTCATAATTTGACGGCCGGCAGGCGCGGACTTTGTGCATTAAACAAAACGGCCATCGATTTTGCCACGGACACTGGATCCTGCCTCAAAGATACGGCCGAATATACGTTAGCCTTGTTTGTCTCTGCCGTGAACACGAAACTGGCGAGTTCGGGCGCTTCGAACCCGCCGCAGATAACAGCACTGTCCGATCTAATGCAGTTAGAATCTTATCTCACGAGCGACGAATTTACCGCCCTGTTAAGTGATCTCGCCCTGTTAAGCGCGCGTGCAGGATCATTTGCAAACAACTCAGCTGCAGTGCAAGTCGTGGGGATATTTACCGCTGGGGCCGATGAAGAAGTCGAAGCACCCGTAACAGAGGAGTTTGCATACGAATCCTTTATGGATGAGAATCAGGCTATGGATTTGCTAGACGAGCTAAAAAAAGCGAAAAGCGCTCTTGGCAAGATAAACGAAACCGCTTCCATTGCTCAAAAGGGCAAACAAATAGCATTGGCGCTGATGGACGGCAACTCTCAGTGCTCGGACTTAGAGGGATTGATGGGTGGCAACGAGTAAAGCAGCGCAAATAAGTATGCGCTCAAAGCGTGAGCGTTTTTTGGCATTACCTTTGGCCTGCGGTGCGGCT
Organism: Gammaproteobacteria bacterium; assembly: GCA_030427335.1. Classification (GTDB taxonomy): domain Bacteria; phylum Pseudomonadota; class Gammaproteobacteria; order Pseudomonadales; family Halieaceae; genus Aequoribacter. The sequence goes on from JAUHWV010000198.1 coordinate 3,568, forward strand.
GTGATGTTGAGTGCTTGCACCCCCGGCGCGCTGATGGAAACGCACGAACTCAAACGTGCCGATGCCGACTTTATCTCGCTCCCGGTTGGCCGGAGAGTGGCAATCGCACAAGACCGCGACACCAAGGAACTTGTTTGCCTCGCGCCTTCGCCCGATTACGCACAAGCTACCGGCTTTGTACTGTCGGGGGCCGGTGATAGCGCCGGGGAAGCGAACAACGACTTGTCTTTAGGTGGCAGGTCTTCGAATGTGCTCATTGCTAGAGAGGTGCTGTATTACACCTGCTCTATGATAGCCAGACACGCTCGCTCGGCCGACGAAGCCAAAGAGATGTTCTATAAGGGTCTGGACACGGTCAAGGACATTGCCGTTAGCGACACGGTTTCTGGTACCGCCAACGCATCGAGTAGTAGCGGAGCCCAACTGTCTGACTCCGCGGCAGGTGGT
>JAUHWV010000199.1 GCA_030427335.1 Gammaproteobacteria bacterium
GGTGCCGCTCCATACCCTCCATGTTGAGCAAGTCGTCCGCCGGCTCGCTCGCACCCAGTTGCTCTTCAGAAGCTATTGCCATGGTCAATAGCGCGTCTTTCGCTCGAGCTCGAAGCTCTTCTGAAATTTCCTCGTCAAAACCATCAATTGACATCATCTCTTCCAGCGGCACGTAGGCCACCTCTTCGAGTGTTGTAAAGCCTTCTTCGACGAGTACTTCGGCAACTTCTTCGTCTACATCCAATCGGTCGACGAACAATTGAATGATTTGGCCGGCTTCGGCCTCCTGCTTTTCTTGAGCCTCTTCTGAACTCATGACGTTGATCATCCAACCCGTCAACTCAGAGGCCAGTCGCACGTTCTGTCCACCGCGGCCGATTGCCTGCGCCAGATTGTCTTCTGAGACCGCTATATCCATCGTGTGAGCATCTTCATCAACGACAATTGACTCAACCTCTGCTGGTGACATGGCGTTGATAACGAGCTGCGCGGGGTTGTCATCCCAAAGTACGATGTCCACGCGCTCGTTATCGAGCTCGTTTGAAACAGCTTGAACACGAGAACCGCGCATCCCAACGCAGGCGCCGACAGGATCGATTCGCTGATCGTTGGTTTTGACCGCGATTTTGGCTCGCGAACCAGGGTCTCTAGCCGCAGCGCGAATTTGAATAACACCCTCTGCAATTTCAGGCACTTCTATGCGGAACAACTCGATCAACATTTCCGGGCAGGCGCGGCTCAAAATCAACTGAGGACCACGAACCTCGGTGCTAATTTCAAGTAAGATTGCCCGCAGGCGGTCGTTTATGCGAAACGTTTCGCGACCCACCACATTAGCACGAGGAAGCAATCCTTCTGCATTATTACCCAGATCGACGATAATATTGTCACGCGTTACTTTCTTAACACTGCCAGCGACCAACTCACCAACCCGACCACGATACTGGTCTACAATCTGAGCTCGTTCAGCTTCGCGAACACGCTGAACAATCACTTGCTTGGCCGTTTGCGCCGCAATTCGCCCAAAACCGACGTTCTCAACGACTTCTTCATGAATATCTCCGGGCTTCAAGCTCGGATCCATCTCTACAGCTTCTTCCGTCGTAAGCTGAGTACCCAGCAGGGCAAGCTCATCGTCTGGAACCACCAACCAACGGCGAACCGTAACGTAATCACCGGTTTTTCGGTCGATCGTGACGTGAATATCCGAATCCTCGTCATAACGCTTCTTGGTGGCAGTGGCTAAAGCCAGCTCAATAGCTTCAAAAATAATATCCTCAGACACACCTTTTTCGTTGGATACCGCTTCTGCAACAAGCAAAATCTCTTTTGTCATAACGAGCCTCGTCTTAATCGCCCCTAAAATCGGGGTTTAACCTTTGCCTTATCGATACTTTCAAAAGGCAACACGTATTCATCATCATCGATCCGGACAACGACGTCGTCGCCTTCCAAACCAACCAAGGTTCCATGGAAATTACGCCGCCCGTCAAAAGCAGATCTAAGCTTAATCTCCACCCACTCTCCGACATAGGTCGCGTACTGCTCCAATGCGAAAAGCAGTCTATCTATTCCTGGGGATGAAACCTCTAAGTTGTACTCCCCCGCGATCGGGTCCTCTACGTCGAGTATGCCGCTGACTTGCCTGCTCACCAGAGCGCAGTCATCGACCAGCACGCCCGCCTCACGATCTATATATATGCGAAGCAAGTTGTGTTTACCGTGCGCCCTAAACTCCAGACCCCACAGCACGAAACCCATAGCCTCTATGGTTCCACGCAATAAATCCGCGAGTTCAATTTCTTTTCGGGTCACGCGCCCACCTAACTAGATTACAGATACAAAAAAACCCCAAATTGGGGCCTCACTCAAACGCACTCTCGGTGCACACTCAACGCCACACAACCAGCGGACGTTCGCCTCAAGCGATGCATGTTGCCAAACGGCACAACACATCTAATCTCACTGCGGCGTAGTATACGCAGAAGCCCTAACCCCTTCAATTGGAGCCGTGCTTTTACGTGGCCTACAAACAAAAAAACCAGCAACTGCTGGTCTTTTTGATCCAATACCGTATGTTATGTATTGGTAGCGGGGGCCGGATTTGAACCGACGACCTTCGGGTTATGAGCCCGACGAGCTACCAGGCTGCTCCACCCCGCAACTGTCTCGTTCGAAGAAGCAATATCTGCTCAATCGAGGGCGTGAATTATAGATACGCTCACACACTCGGTCAAGCGGAGTCGACGCTTTCTTAAAAGTTTTTTAGCACTTAATGAGATAAGCGCCTCATTGTTGGAGGAAAAGCACTAAGGCACGCTGATTCCTCATCGCGCGCCCCGATACACAAGAGAAACCAAATCACCCGACTGCACTGACCGCACTGACCGCACTGACGCTACTGTAGCTCTCGAGACCAGTAACTCAAAATCTCGACGTGCGGTGTTTGAGGGTATAGGTCGATCCCAGTCAGATCTTTCAACTCAAACACACCCTCAAGGCAGGCAACGTCACGCTCAAAGCTTGCCAGGTCGCAACTAATGTAAATAAACCCTTGGAGGCGTGGCAACAGGGCAATCGTATCCGCCAAACTCGTGAAGCCGTCTCTCGGCGGGTCGATAACTAAAAGCTGCACATCTTGGTATCGAGACATCAGCCCCGAAACGCTCTGTGCGTCGAACAAGTCGCACTTAAGCGTCTCTACGTTCGGTAGCGACTCAGCCAACTCTTCGAGGGCATCATCAACCACCTCAACCGCCGTTATCGTTTTAAACCCCGACTCAACCAAGCACGAAGTAAAATTACCAGAGCCTGCAAAAAGCTCTAGAACCGGTGCTTCTTTATCCAGGCCACCCAGCGATGATTTGAGCCATTGCTGCATATGAGCATTTTGTTGGCTATTACCCTGCCGAAACGGTAAACGCCGATTGTGGCCAACCTGATCTAATGACACACCATCCGCAACATCCAAAGTTAACCAGCGTTTCCTGCGTTTACCCAACCCGAAATCCTGGAGCCTGAGCTGGCCCAGTAGCGCCTGATTGTGCTCAGATAAAACAAGGCAGCTCTCAATATCGATCACCTGATCACTGTTTGCTGCAACAAAGCCCAGCGCCTCATGGGTCGCTTTGAACTGTGCTCGATTCCGATACCCAAATTCCTCTGGTGCAGCAATAAACTCTACCGGGCAATCAGACTCCAAATGCGAAGCCAAGGCTTGCACCTTGTTCACCTTGGCCTCTACTTGCGCCGGATAATCCACAAACATCCAGGGGCAGCCCCCGCATGCGCTTTGGCTGAACCCCTGATAGGTGCATGGTGATTCGCGCCGCGCTACAGTCGGATTCAAAATTTGAACTAACTCAGCGACTACATGAGAGGGGAAATCGTGTTGAATTTGTGCACGGACTCTCTCGCCAACCCACGTGCCCGGCACGAAGACGACTTTGCCCTCGTGTCTAGCCACGCCCTCACCACGACTGTTCAGATCTTCGATCACGAGCTCAATCACCGCGCCCTTATCGAGCTTTGTTGACCCGCGCTTACGACGCTTGGTCTTTGCTGGCTGCCATTTCACGCTAATCCACTCCAGATAAACCAAACACTCACGAGTAACACCATCAGAGCGGCACCGCGGTTTAAGCGGACACCGTGCTCAGGCTTCGAAAACCACAGCGCGAGCTGCCGACCACCGCTTGCATAAAGACAGAGCGAGATAAACTCAGAAACCAAAAAGACCGGGATCAAAACAGCTAACTGCCGGCCAAGCGGGAGTGACTCGTCAATAAATCCGGGAAAAATCGCCACCAAAAAAGCCCAGCCCTTTGGATTTAATACCGCCGTGTTGTAGCCCACTGCAATCAGCTGAGTACGACCCAAGGACTTATGCTTGTGCGTTGCCAGAACAGACGCCGAGGCCTGTCGCCACATGGACACCCCGACATAGAATAGATAGGCACCACCACCGATAGTGAGCCACAGCATTGCCTCGGGTTGCAGAGCGAGCACTTGC
>JAUHWV010000200.1 GCA_030427335.1 Gammaproteobacteria bacterium
GGTTGGAAACAAGCTGAACGGCTTGCTCCACTTCCCCCTTTACCAAGGTAAGCAAACTGTCCAACAGACTCACACCGGGCAGCGGCACAGCGTGGTAGGGTTGGGTCAAATCGCCCACGTAATGCAAGCCCCAGCCGGCGAAACGCCAGCCCCAATAATCGTGTCCCGTTTCAAACGCCAAAACGCTTAAGTTTCGATACAGCGATGCTCGATACTGTGGATAGGTCGCCAAAAGACCCGGCTGTGCTTTCGAGGTTAACCAATCCAAATGGTAAAAGCCCATGTGAAATGGCGCTTGAGAACCGTATTCCAAGTTTGGGTTACCGAAAGGTTGAATACCAAACCCGTATTCAGCCCCGTGGGGCGTGTTGTTGTCTTCAAACAAACCGATGTCCAAGCCAAAATCAGGTTCATCTGAAGCCGTGGCGAGCACTCGACCCGGTTCAACAAGATCGCCCTCAGCTAAGTCAAGATACTGGCTTTCATTGCTGGCGATCGTACCCTGTAAAAACGTCAACTCAGCAACCGGCACTAAATTTTGCCCTTCCTCCGCTTGCTCGTACGCGAACAATTGCGCGTAAGGGCGATACGAGCGACTCGGATTAACACGGATAGCGCGCAAGAAAGATTGCTCGAGTCGTTCACCCCTTAAATCAGGTCTAAACTTTAGTACCTCCGGCAAGGGCGCGTAGGCAGGCATTGCCGAGCGAGCCCAGTTTTCTTGCGCATCGAGCAGTTGCGCGATGGCGTCTGACTCAGCCTCTAGAAAGCGCCCCAGTGATTCGACCGCTACGGGCTCAGCCTCAACCAGCTCGGGCATGACACGCAGCAATGGCCAAGCCAGAGTAGCATGATCAGACCAACTCCATGCGGACGAGTTGGTACCCAGCGCCAGCCCTATGACGAGCGCTAAAGGACCTCTTTTATTGGGTGATATCAGCATATTTTTTGCTCGCTCTTATGTGATTTGTCCGACCCGGCGGGTCAGGCACTAGCGCCCTTACCCCTGTGGACCAAAATCGTAGCGCCCCCCCTTCTCGAGTGCCACACGATAGGCCTCTCGTGCCTGAAGTCGCACTCGGAACTGATCCAGCCACGGAAAATCGCCCTCCGCGTAGAGCAAGGGCGCGATTTCGGCAACAAACGACAGCTGAATATCAGCGCCGGAGAAGGTGTTGTTCACAAGCCAATCGCGACCTTCTAGAGCGCCATTGACGTATCCCAGATGACGATCGAGTTCACTCTTGATACGCGGCGCTAAGGGTGCAGCCGCCGCTCCTAGACGCGCAGTATACATTTGCAGCATAAGCGGCAGCATCGCACTGCCCTCACCGTAGTGTAGCCACTGCAAGTAAATCTCGTGAGCAGACGTTCCCGGTTCTGGCGCCAGCGCGCCATTACCATATTTGCGAATCACGTAATCGATAATCGCACCGGATTCGATCACCACCAAATCACCATCGCTTATCATGGGTGACTTGCCTAGCGGATGCACTGCTTCTAGCTCAGGCGGCGCCAAATTGGTTTCTTTGTCGCGATAGTAAAATGCGATCTCATAGGGCACCTGTAACTCTTCGAGCAGCCACAGAATACGCTGAGAACGACTGTTGTTAAGGTGATGTACGGTGATCATTTCGACTCTCCTGTGACCTTGCGGCCTCATTTTGATTTACAACCGAGCAGAGGCGCTGCTCCACCCAACCTTGACCACAAAGGTTCGTTAACGATTCATACGCCCAACGTACCCCGGGTTGAACACCCCCGAGGGGCCCGAGAGACGTTCAAAAATATCGTCGGCGACGATGTTTGGGTCTTCCCAGTTTGCCGGAAGCTCGGCTCGCGGATTCGAGAGCGGCCCCACGGCATGCGCACCGATTTGGGTTTTCATGCCGCCAGGAGCCGCGAGTAAAATTTTAATATTGTCCTTCTCTACTTCTTTGGCCACAGCCTGAAACAATCCGTGCAAAGCATGCTTTGAGGCACTGTAGTGTCCATATCCAGGCGACGCTGGAGTCATTCCCAATACCGAACTTACGTTCACAATCGTGCCGCCACCTTGTTTGCGCATGGGCTCGATCGCTTGGCGCGCCAAATCGGCGTAGGCCCAATAATTGACCTCAAATAATTTGTGCGCGGGCTGGAGTTTCATTTGTTCTAGGGTAGCAAGGTAGGCATAGCCCGCGTTATTGAATAAATAATCTATACGCCCGTACCGATCGAGCACCTGCTGCACTAGGTTTTTGCGATCTTCGGGTTCGGCAAGATCTGCCACCAGCACCATGGCCTCGCCTCCAGACTCCTTGATCGACTGTGCGTACAGAGCCGAAGGACCAGGCCGGACATCGACTAGAGCGACCCTCCATCCCTGCGCTACGGCCCGCTCCGCCAAAACTTTGCCCAACCCATAGCTACTTCCTGTTATCATCGCCACAGGCGTCTCAGATTGAGCAACCGTCAACGGAGCCTGCGTCGCAAATCCGAAGACAAAAACCAAAAAAAACTTAACCAGCGCCGCCTTAGCCCGCATAAATCCAAACTCCAAATGTCAGTCTGAAACCAATAAAAAGACCGTATCACCCCGTACTAAACGGGGCTTATTCAGTCAGTAACATACCGACAAAAGCGCTGTTTGGCTACGCTAAATCCTGCTCTTTCAGCCAGGCACTGCAGACCGCAACAGATTGAGCCAGCAACTCGGGTTGACCAAAGTAATAATGGTTGGCACCCTCGATATGAACCAGTCGCTTGTTCTCGTGGGGGATCGCATCGTAATAACCCTGAGCGTGGCTCGGAGGCACAGCGTCATCGCCCGTGTTATTAACGACGAGAGTGGGTTTGCTGATTTGTCGAGCACAGGCAAAACCATCAGCGCGAGTTTCATCGTAACTCCACTGCGATAGCCAAGATCGCAAGGTGCAGAAACGAGCGATACCCACAGCGCTATTATTGACGACCTCTGGGTCACCCAAGAAGCACCATTGCGGTTTACGATCATTTGGGTCGATCGCTGGATCAAGCCATTTGGGGTCTGCCATGGTGCCATGCACCACAAAACCAAACTCATCGTATGGCCGACCTGCTTCTCGCAATTCAGCCAACTTCGCTCTCACCCACGCCGTGATTCGCCGGTTTCGATCGACTTGTGCCTGTCTATAACGAGCTACAAATTCGGCCGAATAAGGTGGCTGATTGAGGTTTTCGGGGTTGTAAATATCAAGCTCAGGATCCCGCTTGGATGGATCCAGCTCATCTAGGATGGATGCATCCAACCACTCGGTCAGCGTATGTGCGCGCCCACGGTGCCCCGTGACAAACATCATGCCGTCGGCAGGAATTAGGTCGGCATCAACTAAATTGGGCGGCTCCCCTGCCGGCGTCTCCGTAATTGTCGGGTTCTCGGCCTGCGACTGGTATAGCGCCGACAGAGAGCCACCCCCACTCCATCCGGCCAACACTACTTTTTTGTAACCGAGACGCTCCTTCGCATCGCGAATACACGCGCCCATGTCGACAACGACTTTTTCCATAATCAAAGCCGTATCATTACTCGGGTATCGACTTTGACAGTAGATGACGTGATGCCCCGCTTTGGCGAGTGCCGTTGGCATGGGCAAATACTCGCCACCCCCAATGGGATGCATAAATAGCACGACCGTATCGGATGGGCAGTCGACAGGTTTTAATAAGTGAGACTTTAAAACGGTCTTGCCCATCTCGCCGGCGTAGGTATCTTTGTACGGCGTTGGATCTTTAAACATAATTAGGTAGGGAATACGATCGTATTTGAATGCGCTGGCGTTCATGTGGTTTCCTTAATTGTTATTTGTTGCTGGGTAAAACCAGATAGGCGAAGACCACGCCCTCTCTTGCACCAGAGTATCTGCTTCGGGATATTCAGCGCAGACCCCTGCACGCTGACAATCTAACTGCGACCAGCGTGGGGTGAGTCTTTCAAAGACGCGAACGTAGCGGTAAGAAGCAAGATTCGAATTAAAGTTAGGGTCCTCCCAC
>JAUHWV010000025.1 GCA_030427335.1 Gammaproteobacteria bacterium
CTTATCGCTGACCCAGAACTGCCCTTCCTCGGACAGGTCGCCGCTTTCGAGCGCCAACTGCTCCAGCGGTCTCTGACAGCCAACCGACACAAACTGCAAGAGACCGCTCAGCAACTTCAACTTTCATATCACCAGTTGAGGCGTCTGATCAAAAAACACCGCATCCAGCTCTAAAAATGCGGCTCCGCATGCGCGGGGCAACGCGGCAACTCATCTTCTGGTCGTGTCATGCCCCAATTGTCCGCATTCCACAGCGTATTTTGACCCTCGCGCTCGAACCAAAGCTGGCCCCGAACTCGCTCAACCGGGGCAATTTGATTCATGCTAGCCACGTCATATAAACGACCGTCCACACTAACTAGGCGAACCGAGTCAGTGTTTCGAATATCCTCAAGAGGATTTTTCTGCAACACGACGAAGTCTGCCAGTTTGCCCGCCTCCAAACTGCCGAGCCGAGCATCCACGTTGAGGTAACGCGCGCCATCAATCGTAGCCGCGCGCAATACATCCTCAGGCGACATACCCCCCATGGCCATAGACCACATTTCCCAATGGTAGCCCAGCCCCTGCAGCTGACCATGCGCACCCACTGCAACCAACACCCCTCGATCCTGCAAGGCTTTACCGCTGGCTGCCACCTCTTGGAAAAAGTAATCATCGTCTGCCGCTTGCTCTACGCGTCTAGAACGAGCGGTTAATTCGGCTTGAGAGGTATATTTACCGAGCAGGGCATGCTGCCAAACGGGCATGTGTTGGTACCAGTAATATTCGCTGTTCAGCCCAGCGTAGTTAACAACCAGTGTTTGCGTATAGCCAACCTCTGGCACAGCACCCCATAATGAGAGTACGTCCTCGTACAGTGGCGCTACGGGCAGATTGTGCTCCAAGCCGCTTGCACCATCAATAATGTGCGTGAGCTGGTTGTAGTAGGTCGCCCCACCCTCAGGGTAAACCGACATTCCGAGCTCTGCGGCGGCTTGAAAAATATACTGCCGCTGATCTCGTCTGGGTTGATTATAGCTTTTAACCGAGAACGCCCCTTGGTCGCGCAAACGTCTTAGGTGCATACGGGCATCGTCTAGTGATTCAATTTCAACAAACGAATTTGACTTAGCGCCATACAACACCGCACCGGTTGAAAAAATTCGGGGGCCAATAAGATCGCCGCGCCGCTGAAGTTCCGCAAGCGAAAACACCGTCTCGGTGTTGGTTGATGGGTCGTGTGTCGTCGTAACGCCAAAAGCTAAGTTAGCTAAGTAACTGGCATTCGTCTCGGGTAAAGGAGAGGAATAAAAATGGCCCGTGTGGTGAGCGTGTGTATCGATAAACCCGGGCACCACCGTATTGCCCTGTAAATCGATTTTCTCTGCCTCATCTGGGATGACTACCGCAGAGCCTGGGCCGATGGCCTCTATAACATTACCTCGAACTAGCATGGTGCCATTAGCCAAGGTTTCACCTGCCATCGTTATGAACCGTGCATTGGTATAAGCGAGCAGGCGATCACTGCCCTGCACATCGACCTTCAAGTCGATATCAACAGACTTTGGCGCTTCATCTTTGGGAACCCAAGAGAAGTACCGAGAACCCAGCCCCCAATGTAGCGACTCTTCAGACCAATGTAAGTAGCGGCCCGCTTCCTCACTCGCAGCTTCAACGGCGACCGCGCCCGCTTTTCTGCTGAGCTCTTGCACACGTGCTGAACGCACCATAGGCGCCACGAACACTTTGAAATCCTCGCGAAAAGCAATTCTTTCACCTTTGAAATCGACTTTCCATTCGCTGACTCGACCCAGATTGTAGTGCTCACGACGATCGGAACCAGACGGGTCAATCGAGAAGATTTTCTTCTTATCGCCGCCGCCGGTCTCAAAGGCGATGCGATTTTGCTCTCCCAGCCATTGTGGGTTTCGCCCTTCGCGCTGGATTCGGCGCGCTGCACCCACATCGGGATCAAAGACATATAGCCCGGGCTCTAATCCATGCAAATACCCCCGGAAGCCATTGCCCGTTTGCTTTTCATACGCCACCGCGCCACGATCATTGATAGTTGGATTCTGGTAGTGACCTGGCTCTGCTGTAATTTTCTCCAGGCGGGTCGCCCCCTTTCGCCCCAGCCATCGAGCACGGTATATTGACCCGTATTCCTCGTCACTCCAGTGGGCGAACACAATATAGCGCCCGTCGGGACTGAAGCTGGGTGAATACTCAAAGCCAGCCAAATCGGTCAGACGCTCCGGCTTACCTTTCGATAAGTCGACCGAATACAGACTGCCCAAGGCATGAAAAATGACGTATTTACCATCGGGCGAGGTCGCCCAGTCCCGCAGCATGTGCGCGCTGAAGCTCGAGCCGCCAACTTCAGGTTCGGCCTTCTTGGTCTTTGCCACTTCGACCTCCACCTCGGCCTCAAAGGGGATTTGCTCAACCGATTGCGTGGCCAGATCGAGCTTGTGGATGCCGCCTTTCGCCCAAAAATAAATCGCAGAGCTGTCGGGTGTCCACGCAAAATTCGGGTACAAACCAAAAAGCGCCCAGACTTCCTGCTGATCGTGATCTAGATCGCTGTAGAGCGCTCGATTCGAGCCCGTTTTGCGATCGTAAAGCATCAATACAGACTGAGTTTGTACCCGCTTTACATACGCAATGTAACGACCGTCGGGAGAGGGCTCCGGTCGCACAGCCCCACCGGGACCGCCAAGAAGCGCTATATCTTCGCCCGTCTCAAGATCCAAACGTCGAGTCAGGTAGATACCTGCATGTGGATTTTTGTTGTACTGAAAATAGGGACCCGCCGTCGCATCTTGGGTGTAGAACAAAAAGCGACCATCCGGCGAATATACGGGGTCGTTTTCATCCTGCTGTTCGTTACGCTTCTCAGTCAATTGCACACCCGAGCCACCATCGAGGTGATAAAACCACATCTCGCCCGAGCCGAGCGATCGCGTTCCCGTAAAATGTTTACGCGCCACCAAACCTGAGCCGTCTGGGTGCCAACGCGGATTGGTAATGAGACGGAAGCTCTCTTTAGTAAGGGCACGCTCCTCTCCTGTCTCGAGGTTCATAATCATGAGATTGTGACCACCACCCACATCACTGATGTAGGCGAGCTCTCGGCCATCGGGACTGAATTGGGGCTGCACTTCTTGCGCCCGTGTTGTAGTCAAACGCTTCGCCGCTCCACCTTCCACCGGCAGGGTATATAAATCTCCCAACATATCGAAAGCCAGCGTTTTGCCGTTCGGACTCAAGGTCAGGTTCAACCAAGTTCCCTCGTTGACGCTAAACTTCACCAGCTGCGTTGCACCCTGCCATATGGGTTGCGACACTTCCTCAGCGGGTGCGGACTCGTCTGCCTGCACGGGTTGTAGAAACATCAATACAGCCAGACTGGACGCCCAACGATTTACCTTAAACATGCTGTAATACTCCTAATTTACTGGTCAGTGGGCCCGAGTCTGCTTCAAAGCTCGCTGCCATTGCATAACACGCTGCTCACGCTGAGGTTTACGCAGAGCAGGTGCAAACCGCTCATCAACAGCCCAAATCGACGCCAATTCCGATTCATCACTCCAGATACCACAACCCAAACCAGCCAAATAAGAGGCGCCCGCTCCGGTGGTCTCTGTCTGGGTTGGGCGGATTAAAGTGCGCCCCAGCACATCGCTCTGTATTTGCATGAGCAGGTTGTTAACACAGGCGCCCCCATCCACCCGCAAATCACTCAAGCGACGCCCGCTCTCTTGCTCCATCACGCGCAGAATATCGGCATTTTGAAGCGCAATTGCGTCCAGCGTCGCGCGCGCAATGTGCGCCGCAGTCGAGCCCCGCGTTAACCCTGTGATCGTTCCCCGGGCATCGGGATCCCAATGAGGAGCACCCAAACCCGTCAGCGCGGGCACAAAATCGACGCCGTCACTCGACGATACAGATGCCGCCAAACCTTCAATATCCGACGACTTTTTGATAATCCCGAGGGAGTCACGCACCCAATCGACAGCCGCACCGCATAGAAACGCACCGCCCTCCAGCGCATAAATCGGCTTCTTGGCCGCACCGAGTTGCCAGGCCACGGTGGTCAAAAGCCCCGACTGTGAAGGCACCGCACGCGAGCCGGTGTTCATAAGAATAAACGAGCCCGTTCCAAAGGTACATTTCGCTGTCCCCGGCTTAAAGCACGTTTGACCAAATAGCGCAGCCTGCTGATCTCCCGCAATACCGGTGATAGGTATGCCATCCGGCAACCAACCGACGCCTTTAGTGATTCCAAATGAACCGCTGCTCGGTCGAATTTCCGGGAGAATACTTTTATCGACGCCAAACAACTCGAGCAACTCATCGTCCCAACTGAGAGAATGTATGTTCAGCAAGGAGGTTCTGGCAGCATTGGAAACGTCTGTGAGGTGCTCTGCACCGCCGGTGAGACGATAGGTTAGATAAGTATCAATGGTGCCACCGCGCAAATGACCTTGCTTTAACCAGCGCCGAGCTGATGCATTTTGTTGCGACAAGAGCGCCAATTTAGTCGCAGAGAAATACGGATCCAGCACCAAACCCGTGCGCTGCTGTACGAGGGGCTCGCCCCCCGCTTGCTTCATCTCGGCGCACCGCGACGCGGTACGCCTGCACTGCCACACAATGGCCTTACTGACCACCTCGCCCGTCTTCTGATGCCAGACCGCTGAAGTTTCTCGCTGATTGGTTATACCAATGCACAGTACCCCTCTAGCATCGAGCTTAGATTTCTCGAACAGCTGACCAACGGCGCCCTGCACCGAACTCCAAAGTTCGCCTAGATCATGTTCGACCCAGCCGGGCTTCGGATAATGTTGAGGGAATGTAACGGTCGCTCGGTCAATAATACGTCCGTCTAAGCCCATAGCGAGCGCAGTGCTGCCCGTGGTACCTTGATCGATAGCGAGTATAAATTCACGCATTCTAGGACGCCTCGAAACCCTCAATCGCCTTGATTTCTAAGTAATCAGTAAACCCGTGTGCACCCCATTCTCGCCCATTACCCGACTGCTTATAACCACCGAAGGGGATATCGGTGCCGCCTGAGGCCCCATTAATTTTGACATTACCCGCTCGAATACGAGCAGCGACCTTACGCGCTCGCTCAATATTGCCACTCTGAACATAACCCGCGAGGCCGTAGTTAGTATCGTTGGCGATGCGAATGGCTTCTTCTTCCGTATCGTACGGAATCATGACCAATACGGGCCCAAAGATTTCTTCGCGCGCGATCGTCATATCGTTATTCACATCCGAGAACACGGTGGGCTTTACGAAATAGCCCTGTTCCAAGCCCTCTGGGCGTCCAAGACCACCGCATACAAGTCGAGCACCCTCCTCCAAGCCCTTAGCAATGAGCCCTTGCACACGGTCGAACTGCACTTGACTGACCAAGGGACCCATTGTGGTGGATTCGTCTTCAGGGTTGCCAACCACGACCAAACTCGCGGCATGCGCTGCCGCGCTCTCTGCCTCAGCCAGTTGGCTGCGATGCACCAGCATTCGCGAGGGCGCATTGCAAGACTGCCCCGTATTATGAAACATGTGCATCGCACCCCGAATAACCGCCTCTTGAATGTCTGCATCGGGCAGAACGATGTTGGGGGACTTGCCCCCCAATTCTTGAGTAACGCGTTTTACTGTCGGCGCCGCATTTTGTGCGATCAAGCTGCCTGCGCGCGTCGAACCGGTGAACGAAACCAAATCAACATCTTTGTGCTTTGATAACAGTGTGCCAACCCCTGCGCCGTCGCCATTCACCAAATTGAACACCCCGGCAGGAACACCCGCCTCATGCATAATTTCGGCAAAAACGTAGGCGGAGAGCGGCGCAACCTCACTGGGTTTTAGCACCATGGTGCAACCTGTAGCAAGAGCGGGCGCGACCTTGCAAGCGATTTGATTCATGGGCCAATTCCAAGGAGTGATCAACGCACAGACACCGATAGGCTCTTTGACCACCCGATGCGCGCCTTTCGCCTCTTCAAATTCGTAGGTTTGTAGCACTTTCAAGGCCTCGGCTAAATGCGCCATACCCGACCCCGCTTGTGCTGTCGCTGCCAACTGAGATGGCGCACCCATTTCCAAGCGGATCGCTTCCGCCACCTCACCGTAGCGAGCTTGATACACCTCGATGATCTTCGACAACAGCGCCATTCGCTCTTCTATGCTGGTCTGCGAATAGGTCTCAAAAGCATTTTTTGCTGCGGCTACAGCCGCATCCACTTCGGGCTGCGCGCCGAGATTGATAACGGCAACGGCTTGCTCAGTAGCCGGATTGATGACTTCACACAGATTCTGCGCCGCACCATCTAGCCACTCACCATTTATATAAAATTGCGTGTACTGCCTCATGAGGATCTTCCTGTTATCGTTTTACTGGACTGCTGAGTGTATCAGCAGAAACCGTTTTGCAAAGTCCAAAAGCGTGAAAAATGCCGTCCGTAATGGTGTTTGCCACTGAGGTCTGGTTGCCGCTACCATATGCCACTGATTTATGGAGGAACGATAATGAATAACGACGAGCTCAGTCTATTCCGCGACATGGCAAGACGCGCATTCGAGGCCGAAATTGCGCCTTACTACGACTCGTGGGAAGAGGAAAAGATGGTTCCGCGTTCACTTTGGAACACGCTAGGCGCGGCCGGACTATTGTGCCCCGACGTAGCAGAAGAATACGGCGGCGCAGGCACAGGCCCTGATGTCACCTTGGCCATGATCGAAGAAATGTCAGACATGGGATTTGGCGGACTCGCTTCCGGCTACGGCATCCACTCAAACATCGTTGCGCCCTACATTACCCACCATGGCACTGACGCTCAAAAAGAGCGTTGGCTACCTAAGATGGTGACCGGCGAAGTCGTGGGCGCACTCGGAATGACCGAGCCGGGTGCAGGAAGCGACGTACAGGGCATTAAAACCAATGCCGTACGCGACGGCGACGACTGGATTCTCAACGGTTCAAAGATATTCATTACCAACGGCATGCACGCCGATTTGGTCATAGTGGCGGCCATTACCGATCCAGGAAAAGGCGCAAAAGGGACCTCCCTCTTTTTGGTCGACACCACGCTGCCCGGATTCGAGCGAGGTAAAAAATTAGACAAAATCGGCCAGCATGCCTCCGACACCGCACTTTTATTCTTTCAAGACATGCGTGTGCCTGCCGAAGCCTTGCTTGGCGAAGTCAACAAAGGTTTTGTGATCATGATGCAGGAGCTGCCTCGCGAGCGTCTGGGGATTGCAGCTCAAGCGGTTGCGCAGGCCGAAGGCGCGCTCAAATTGACCGTACAATACGTGCAGGAGCGACAGGCATTCGGTCAGCCCATTGCGAAATTTCAAAATACTCGGTTCAAGCTGGCTGAGGTCAAAACCGATATCGCGCTCAACCGGGCGCTGTACGAGCGCTATGCAGACCAATATTCTCGAGGGGAACTAACGGCCGACGAAGCGGCCATGCTCAAGCTCGCCTCCTGCGAAATGCAGTGCAAAGTCGTAGACGAGTGCCTACAGCTCTTCGGTGGCTATGGTTATACGACGGAGTATCCGATTTCGCGGTTTTACACCGATGCACGAATACAACGAATCTACGGGGGCTCCAGCGAAATCATGCGAGAGCTCGTTGCGAGAAGCCTATTGGGCCGTTAGATACAAAAAAACGATCGGATCGCGCGGTCCTTACGTACTTAAGTGAGCAATCCTACTTCGGAGGTAAGACGATGAAAAACTCAAGATGGGTCGCCCTAGCGGGTGCATTAACTCTCGGCATGAGCGCTGCAACAATCGCACACCAAGTCAAAGACGAGCCACAGCAAAGTTACCGTCAATCTTACTTTGCTCTGATTGGCGCTAACTTCGGCCCGATCGCTGCAATGGTCCAGGGCAAACTGCCCTACAGCGCCGAAGGCGTGCAGGAGCGCGCTAACAACTTAAAGGCACTGTCTTCGATCGACGTGACGAGCGCGTTCAGTGAGGGATCAGACAAGGGCACGACGCGAGCCAAGCCTGAAATTTGGGCCAACACCGCTGATTTCAAAGCGAAATTCGCAGACATGCAGGAAGCCATCGTGGCCTTGCAAGCGGCTGAGGGTGAGCAAGGCGCCGTTGCGAAAGCCGTAGGTGGCGTGGGGCGAACCTGCAAGGCCTGCCACGATGAGTACAAAGCCAAAGATTACCTGTACTGAGGCTCACCAGTAGTAGAGGGGCTCCGGTTCGGGTAACAATGAGCCGAGCCCCCATCCTATAACAACCACCCCAGCCAATAAGCTCAATGCAAATAGCACGGAACGTGGCTGATGCTCACTGAGCTTGGGTACGCCTTGCCCAAACCACATCGCGCGCACCAAGTTTCGCTTCCTGACAAAGCGATACCATGTGATCGCCGCCAGATGCAGCCCGATAAAAACCTGCAGTAAGAGCCATACCAGCTCGTGAACCTCACTCGACAACTCAATCACCTTGTCGCTGGCGATTACGACTAAAGGCCCGTCCAAAAACAACTCATCGGTATTGAACAGCCCCGATACGGCCTGAATTAAAATAAGCAACAGCAGGGTAAATACGGACAGCGCGCCGAGCGGATTATGCCCCAAGTCAGTATCATCCCCCCTCTTGATGTAGGAACGCAGTCGCGATAGCGAAGGCCAAAATTGACCGAATCTGGCGTAGTGAGATCCAACAAAGCCCCATAACAGACGCCACATGACCAGCGCGAGCAGCGCGTAGCCTGCATAGGCATGCCACTGCATTCGGTCATTCTCGGCACTCCACCAAGAAAATCCGATAAGGATGGGAAAGAGCCAGTGGACCAAACGTTGCGACACGTCCCAGACAGGATACAACATGCTACAAACCTATACTGTCCAAGGGTGCGAACCCCTCAGGGAGATCCGAGACACAGGTTGTTATGATCCCCTCGCGCATCTCACTGCGGTGCCGCGGACCCGGTGTAGTGGGATCAAGAGTCTGAAATCCGGCATCGCCTGGATACATTGCCGTAAACCCGCCCTCAATGAGCGCGCCGTGAGGTTCAACGACGACCGGTTCGTGATCCTGCAGAGCCGTCGCCACGTCGGACACCGAAGCAGCTGGTGCGATGGCCTTGAGTGTCATATAAGTGGGAGGGAGCATTTTCATCTGCCCTGCGGCGTGGCGCTCCAAGGCTGCAGCTGGCGAAAGCCATACCGCATCGTGGATTTCACCTTCGTCGATTGCCACCTCAGCGTGGCCATTCACGCCAGCAACGAAGAGCCAAGTTGAAAAACGGCGCGCCTCTCCCTCGGGAGTAGTCCAGTGACTGATGGCGTGCAGATCTTCGGGCGACACGTCCAAACCACATTCTTCTTGCGTTTCTCGGCATGCAGCAACTTGAGCGGCCGCTTTTTCGTCACCGTGTAAACCTGCAAGGTCAGCCGGATCAACAGAACCACCCGGGAAAACCCAAGCACCGGCGGCGAAGGCCAAGGCTTTATTGCGCCGGAGCATGAGAACCTCGATACCTTCGTCAGCATCGCGGATTAGCGCAACGGTACCCGCAGGTTTGATTGGTTGCTTTTCCTTACTACTCACGCCCCATTAACTCCATCAAAGCCAAAACCGTCGCCTCTACCCCTAAGGTGATGGAGGCCTCTGGTTCGATCTTAAATAAGCCGGAGTGGTGTGAGGGCACGGGCGCACCGCCGTTCTCCGCTGCATCAAAATCGGCTTGCGGGGTGCCACCAATACCAAAATAAGTGCTTGGAACGTAGGGAATCTCTGTAAAGAAGCCAAAGTCTTCCGCGCCCATGCTCAGACGCTTTTGATCGTGCAGGACCTCAGGTCCCAACTCTCTGGCCCACATGTCCCGCAGGCGAGCAGACAGACCAGCGTCATTCACGGTAGGCGGTACGCTTTCCTCACTTATCGTTACGATTGGCAGCTTATCCTCCGGCAGACCCGCCACTCGCCCCATATTTTCGGCAATACGCACAATGCCATCCAAAAGCGTTTGACGCGACTTAGGGTCCTCACTGCGGACCGTCAACTGAAGGTGCGCCGAATCTGAAATGATGTTGTGCTTAGTGCCCGCGTGAAAAGACCCGACCGTGACGACACCCGGCTCTCTCGGCGGCAACTCACGACTGACCAAGGTTTGTAAGGCCATCACAATTTGCGAGCCGAGAACAACGGGATCGATACCGGAGTGCGGACTCGCGCCGTGTGCACCGACCCCCTTTATAGCGATGTCGACTGTATCAGCACCCGAGTACATAGCGCTGGTACTCGCCACAATTTTCCCGGCTGGCACCTCTGAAGAAACGTGCAAGGCTAGAGCATAATCGGGTTTACCGAATCGGTCCCACAGATTGTCCTGCATCATAATTTTAGCGCCGATAATGCGCTCTTCTGCCGGTTGACCAATCAGCATAAGGGTACCCGACCACGAGGCTTTTGATTCCGCCATAAACCGCGCAGTGCCCACCAGACTGGTGATATGCATGTCGTGACCGCAGGCGTGCATCACCGGCACCTCACGCCCCTCCCAATCGTTTTGCGTTGCTGTCGACGCGTAAGGCAATCCACTTTTTTCTAGCACGGGCAAGCCATCCATGTCGGCCCGCATCATAACCACTGGACCAGGACCGTTTCGCATAATCGCGACAACACCTGTGCCGCCAACACCCTCTGTCACATCAAACCCAGCGTCGCGCAACTCTTGGGCCAAACGAGCAGCCGTTTTGAACTCCATCATCGAGAGCTCAGGATTCTTGTGAAAATGAACAAAAAGATCCGCGAGGTGACTATCGTAGTCGGACTGAATCCAGGCGGCTCGGCTTTCTTCTGCCTGGTTCATACCCGCACTGACGAGCAGAGCAAAGCCTAATACCAAGCGAACCATATGACTTTGGCGCATATTTCCTCTCTTTATTATCGTTGGATTAATCCGTAGTTGGCATCGAGGCAGTCAATAATTTCACTGCGAGGATCTTCGGGCAACCGAATCTTTTGCCCGGTTATACGCTCGGCGACCGAAGTGTAGGTAGCACTGACTTGGAGCAAGACCTCGGTAGGTACATCAAGTGAGGCCGCCAGTTCAAATCGCTCGTCCATGCGCTGTTTATCCAGCAGAACGTCAGGATCGGGCACTGTGTTTAAAAGTAGCTGCCTAAACTCCTCCTTCGAACGCTCAACAACGTGGCCATTACGATATGACTCGCCCTCCCATATACGCGAGGAATCCGGCGTTCCGACTTCATCCATGTAAATCAGTTTTTCAGATCCGGAGGCATCGGTGACGTAGCCGAACTCGAATTTTGTGTCGACAAAGATTTGATCGAGTGACTGCAGGTGGCTGTCGATCAGCGCAAAGCCCTCACGCAGCAAAGTCTCATAGCGATCCACATCTTCCGCAGAACGAAATTTAAAAGCAGACCAGTTATCGATCAATTGCTCGCGTGTCACATTGACATCATCGGCCTCTGGCACACCAGGAATCCCTTCCATAATACCTTTAGTAGAGGGCGTGATCAGCAGCTCAGGTAGCCTTTGATCGCGCTCCAATCCATCGGGGATATCAATTCCGCAGAAGCTACGCTCACCCTTGGAGTAAGCGCGCCACATTGACCCAGTGATATACTGACGAGCAATGGCCTCGACCATGACGGGCCGCGCCTTTTGAACGATCCAAACCAAAGGATGCGGCACATCCAATATGTGGCTGTCTGCAAGACCCGCGGCCTTGAACTGATCAAACCAATACTGCGAAATGGTATTCAACGCGGCGCCTTTACCCGGCACGCCCGCCATGCCACCTTCACCATGCCACAGACATTCGAAGGCCGAGATACGGTCACTGATCACCATAATGGCGAGCGGCGCGTCCGGTGCGACGTCATAACCTTTCTCGCGGATGAGCCGAGCACTGTCTTCCGGGGTCAACCAATACACTGAGCGAACTTTACCGCTATGAATCGGTTCATTCGTTTTAATCGGTAAATCATTGGCTACGGCCAGTACATGCGGCGCAGACGCCATAGGGGACTCCTTGATCATGAGGTTAAACCCGCACTATAGCGGAAACTGGATCCAGAGGGCTAGTGACTGACACCATGTGACCGGTGAAGCACCTGAAGCCCCTATGATAACCATGGCAAAGACCCTAGTGACTGACACCATGTGACCTATCAAGCACCCTACCCCCTTGCTATACTCGCCCGTCTTCAAAACGAGATCAGGATGCCGCCGTGATGACGCTCAGAAAACCTTGGATCCCTCTCTTACTCATCTCAACCGTGCCGATATCGGCGATTGCGCAGGATGGGCCAGAACACGAAGTACTAGAAGAGATCTTTGTGAGCGCAACGCGAGTACCTGAAAATCGCTTCGATCTCAACGCGAGTGCCTACAAGGTCGATCGCAGCGCCATTGAATTCACCCAAGCAACACACATCAACGAACTCGCTCAACGACTACCGTCGGTCTGGGTAAGTCGCGGCAATGGACAGGAGAGCCTTGTCTCGCTCCGCTCACCCGTCCTGACCGGCGCCGCCGGCTGTGGCTCGGTGCTGATGGCACAAAACGGAATTAGCCTGCGGGCGCCTGGGTTTTGCAACGTAAACCAACTATTCGATGCACATTTGGAGTTTGCCGACAGTATCGAGGTGCTCGCTGGTCCGACGCCAGCAACCTATGGCGCCAATGGGTTGCACGGGATGATCAATATTTTAACCAGTCCAGCTGGGGCCGACCAGGCCTCAGCGGTCAGTGTCGATGTCGGCCGTTTTGACTACACTCGCGCGAACGCAAAGCTGATCACCAACACGGCCAATGGAAGCCATTTGAGTGCAGGCTTTACCGGCATCACCGAAGGCGGTTACAAAGACAACGCGGGGTATGATCAGCAAAAAATGAGTCTGAGCTACCAAGTCGATCTGGGTGGGCGTCAGCACACAACTTCATTTTCAGCAACCAACCTGAACCAAGAAACCGCCGGCTATATTCAGGGCGATGACGCATACAAAATTAAGGCGATCAAGAGAGACAATCCCAACCCCGAGGCCTACCGCGACGCTTACGCACTCAACGCATCACACCGAATAAGCGAGGCATTCGATGACGGGCGGTCGCGTTCGCTTACGCTGTTTGTGCGTCACAACGACATGGCCTTTCTGCAGCATTACTTACCATGGCAAGCAATAGAGGAAACCGGCCATTCCAGTCTGGGGATCCAGGCGCAATGGCACAGAAGGCTCGGAAGCACACAGCTGACTTATGGGCTAGAAACGCAGTACACGCAGGCGTACTTAACAGAGGATCAACCTCAGCCCTTTAGCCCGAATCAGCCCCAGGGGCTCCATTACGACTTTGACGTCGATGCCTCCACCAGCGCTGCGTATATTCTCAGCAGCCAGGAACTGACCCCCGAGGTGACCGCCACAGCAGGTATTCGCTTCGAATCCACTGTGTACGATTACGACAATAAACTGAGCGATGGCAGCGCTTGCGCACCCGCCGCAAGTGCCTGCCGTTTTTTCAGACCGGCTGACAGCAGCGATCGCTTCAGCGATTTGAGCGCACACGCGGGCATAGTGTGGCGAGCAAACGACAGCAATACGCTCCGCCTCAATGTATCACGGGGCTTTCGCCCACCAGAAACGGCGGAGCTATACCGTTTGCAAAATGGACAAAACAAAACTGATATTGACTCAGAAAGTATGAACAACATCGAGTTGGGTTGGCGTTTTCAGTCAGAATATTGGTTTGTAGACAGCACGCTCTACTCCATGCAAAAAAACGATGTCATTTTCCAAGACTCCAACCGCTTCTATGTTACCGGTGCAAAAACGCGACACGAGGGCTTGGAGTTGCAGGTCAAATCTCGACTCGAGGGCCCCTGGAATGGCGACTTCGCCCTCGGATATGGGAAGCACGAGTACGATAACAACCCAGACTACCTAGGGGTGTCTAGCGATATCAGCGGGCTCACCATTGACACCGCGCCGGAAATCATTGCCAGCGCCAGGCTCGAGTATCGAAAGGATCGTATTCGAGGCGAGATGGAGATCGTGTACATGGATGAGTACGCCACCGAACCGACCAACAGCAATGTCTATGCGGGGCACACTTTAATTAATCTTCGTTCAGAGTATCGTTTGAACGACAACTGGACTGCCAGCGCCCGACTGATGAATGCCGCCGACACGGACTACGCAGAACGTGCGGACTTTGGGTTTGGTAATGAACGCTACTTTGTGGGAGAAGCACGAGCTTTGTTCGTCGGTTTACGCTATACGCCGTAAGGCTGGGTGCGTCACACGCCCGTATGACGCCAACCGCACTTGACGTCCCATGCGCGGGACGTCAGGCCGCTGGACCAAATCACGCCATTGATTGAATACCAACCGCCTTGCGAATTTTTTGCATGAGAGGGGTAGCATGCGCGCGCGCTTTTTGGGCGCCGGCAAGCAGTTCCTGCTCGATAATAGCGGGATCGGCAAGCAGGGCCTCGTAGCGTGCTCTTGCGGGGCCAATGCGATCATCGATCAGCTCAAATAGACGCTTTTTGGCTTCACCCCAAGCAATTCCTTGCTCAAATTCTTTGCGCATAGAATCCCGTTCGGACGCAGAGGCAAACGCGCTCCAAATTTGGAACACCGGAGAGGTATCAGGGTCTTTCGGCTCGCCGGGTTCAAGCAAGTTCGTTTTGATCTTATTGATCGACTTTTTCAGCTTCTTTTCTGTATCGAACAAAGGAATCGTATTTCCGTAACTCTTACTCATCTTACGGCCATCTAACCCCTGCAACACCTCAGTCTCCTGATCCACCACCGCCTCGGGCAAAACCAAAAGCTCACCGTAATGGTGGTTAAATCGGCTGGCGATGTCTCGCGCCATCTCGATATGTTGAATTTGGTCTTTCCCCACAGGCACATGGGTGGCGCTAAACATCAAGATGTCGGCCGCCATGAGCACGGGATAGTTGAATAGGCCCATCGTGACCCCAAAGTCGGGATCCGCGCTTTTAGCTTCGTTATCTGCTACCGCTGCCTTGTAGGCGTGAGCCCGGTTCATGAGGCCTTTCGCCGCCTGACAGGAGAGAATCCAGCACAGCTCGGGGATCTCTGGAATATCTGACTGACGGTAAAAAACCGCCTTGCTGGTATCGAGACCCAGTGCCAGCCAAGTCGCCGCAATCTCAAGCGAGGACTGGCGAACTAAGGCGGGATCCTGACACTTGATCAAAGCATGGTAGTCCGCTAGGAACAAAAATGATTCTGTTCTGTCCTCTTTAGACGCCTCGATGCAAGGCGCGATCGCGCCCACGTAATTACCTAAATGCGGCGTGCCGGTCGTGGTAATACCGGTTAAAACTCGTTTTGTTGGCATGTCTATGCACTCACCCCGTGTATCGTGTCTGCGTCGTAGTGCTCGAAATAGTGTTGTAACACCCGTTTTAAATACGCTAGATCCTTTGTCCCAGCCAGTTCTCTGATCGAATGCATACCAAAGGTGGGCACGCCGACATCCAGAGTTTGTATCCCTGTCTCCCCAGCCGTAATGGGACCAATCGTACTGCCGCATCCCATATCACTTCGCACAACAAAGGACTGCACAGGCACCTCACAGGCGAGCGCCATCGTTCTGAAGGCAGCACTGGTGATCGAATTGGTCGCGTAACGCTGGTTTGAGTTCACTTTTATTACGGGGCCCGCATTGAGCTTGGGACCATGATTGTCATCGTGCCGGTCAGCGAAATTAGGGTGGATACCATGAGCGTTGTCGCAGGAAATCATCAGCGAACGATCAACCAGACGCTGATAGTCCAACGGGGTTCCAGCAATTTGCCGCAAAACCTGGGTCAGCATGGGGCCATTAGCACCCACCGCGGACAAACTACCCACCTCTTCGTGATCATTACACACCATCAATGCACTCACATCTGAATTCGCGGCAATCAAGGCTTCTATACCAATGTAGCAGGATAGCAAGTTATCAAGGCGTGCTGAGGCGACAAACTCCCTATTGAGACCAATCAGCGCAGCACGCTGTACGTCGTAGAAAGCGAGTTCATAATCGAGCACTTCGTCCACCTGACAACCCGCCGCTCCGAGCTTAACGCCCAGTTCTTTACGAACAGACCAGTCGTCGATATTTTGGCCCAGAATCGGGAGTATATCGGTCTGCGGGTTGATACTGCGTTTTTGATTCACCTCGCGATCCAAATGAATTGCGAGACTCGGAATAAACGCGATGGGGTTTTCGAAATCGACCAAATGAGTCTTAACCCTTCCCTCAGAGCGATAGCTAACTCGTCCTGCCAATGACAGATCGCGATCGAACCAAGGGTTTAAGAGTGCACCTCCGTAAACCTCTACCGCCAACTGAGCATATCCCTGCCGAGTTTTCTCGGGCTTTGGCTTTACCATCAGCGTGGGGCTATCGGTATGCGCACCCGCCAAGGCGATACCGGTTTGCGCCGGCGGCTTTGCGCCCAAACGATAGGCGATAATCGAACTACCATTGGCGATGCGATAATAGCGCCCCCCTAACTTCGGTGTTGCATCGATGCTGATCGCTTCAAAACCGGCTGCGTCTAGCCTCGCCTGCAGGGCTTTAACCGCATGAAAGGGTGTAACCGCCTCTGCTAAAAAATCAATTAGCCCCTGTGCTATGTCCGTCATTGTCCTCTCGCATCCTTTTCGGTGAGCGCCTGCAAACGCCGTAATAGACTCGACGTATCCCATCGACCGCCGCCCATGGCCTGAACGTCGGCGTAAAACGCATTCACCAACCTAGCCACAGGAATGGGTATGTGGTGTTCATCCGCCACTGCCTCAACCATACCCAAGTCTTTCCGCATCCAGTCTACAGCAAACCCGTAATTGTAATGATCCTCGAGCATCGTCTGATAACGATTCTCCATCTGCCAGGATTGCGCGGCTCCCTTGGATATAACGTCAATAACATCGGCCGTGTTCAAACCCACCGTCTCAGAAAAATTAATCGCCTCGGCGAGGCCCTGTACGATACCGGCGATACAAATTTGATTCACCATCTTAGCCAACTGCCCGCTTCCCGGAGGACCCAGCAGACGAAGGCTTCGCGAATAGCTCTCAAGGCAGGGTTTCGCGCGCTCGAAGGTCTCAAGATCCCCACCGCACATGATGGTCAAGACGCCATTCTCGGCACCTGCTTGACCGCCCGAGACCGGCGCATCAATAAAACCAACGCCTTTTTCGGCACACGATTGGTGAAGCTCACGAGCCACCTTCGCGCTCGCCGTCGTGTGATCCACACACAGTGCCCCAGCCACCAGTCCCGCCAGCGCACCATCGGGCCCGAGTACCACTGAACGCAAGTCATCGTCGTTGCCAACGCAAATACAAACGATATCGGCTCCCAAAGCGGCCTCTCGTGGCGTTGCAGCGAAATTACCACCAAACCGTGCAACCCAGGCTTCTGCTTTCGCCGGACTCCGATTGTAGACCGTAACCTCAAAGCCAGCCTGCCTCAGATGACCCGCCATGGGGAAACCCATTACACCCAAACCGATAAATGCGGCTCTTTTCACGCTGTCCCCTTTTACCAAGCGATTGCCAGTAGCACTAAGCCCAAGGCTAAGCGGTACCAGACAAACGGCATTAATCCAATCCGATCAAGTACTTTCAAGAACACGGCGATACAGGCGTACGCCGCCAAGCCGGCGACCAGCGCAGCCAAAGCCAAACCACCCCAGACCAAAGTGTCACCCTGTTCAAGTAGATCAAAGGCCTTGAGTAGACCGGCCCCAGCAATAACCGGTATCGACATCAAAAACGAGGTCTTCGCCGCATTCTGATAGCTCAAGCCAACCAACAGTGCCGCTGTGATTGTGACGCCCGATCGGGATACACCCGGCACCAGCGCCATCGCCTGTGCGATCCCCAAAGCCAAAGCCGTGGTATAAAAACCCAAACGCCACCGCTCCGTTTGCGCGACCTTTCTATCGGCGATAGCCAATAGCACACCAAAAACCAGCGTAGTGGCAGCAATGATCCCGATACCTCGGAGGTGTGTTTCAATCCAGTGATTACCCAAAAAACCGACAACAACAGCCGGTACCGTTGCCAGAGCCAGAAACTCAAGTTGCTCGCTAGCTGAGTTCTGTTGACGTGCGACGCATGCCGCGATTGCGCCTTGAGCGAGTTCGATCAGAACTCGCCGGTAGAACAGTACGACCGCGGCTAGCGTCCCGACGTGAACCGCCACATCAAACGCCAAACCTTGATCCGACCAGCCGAGCAGTTGCGAGGGCAAGATCAAATGCGCCGACGAAGATATAGGTAAAAACTCAGTTAAACCCTGAATCAAGGCCAATACGACCCAATGCCAATCGGTCAAGCTCGTGCCCTCTGTTCTGCCAGTGTTAACCACCCAATGTGCTCCTGACCGTACAGGGGCTCGACCTCAAAAGCGGTCTGCGTCGCACCTGCCTCTAAGCGCTCTTCGACTAGAGTAAAGGCGTCACTCGCTCTTGGCCGCATCCATAGGGGCTCACCTAAATTCTGAGCCACCGGATGGCTCTGAACCGTTTGATTCACAACCAAGCTGCCCTCAAACGCGCCCGCTGCCTCTACCAAGTCCGCCGCCTTACCGACACACATCGAAGGTCTCTGTCGACTCAGCGGCTCGCCGCCAAACTGGCACCAGAAATATTCGTCAACTTTGGATTCCACAACCGTCATACAGGGAGTGTCAGCAGCGATATTGGCCTCCCGCTGAGCTCTTAATAACAGTAGCTCAAAGCTATTCACCGCGATTGCAGGAAGCCCCTTCGCAAAGGCAATGCCTTGCACCACGCTAGCGGCTATACGCGAGCCCGTGTAAGATCCCGGGCCGGCGTTATAGGCCAAGGCATCGAGATTCGCAGCCGCGAGCCCCCCTGTTGATTCAAACAGACTTTGCACCAAGGCCAAAAGGTCTCGGCTGTTGCGCTCCTCTGGGTCACTCATACGCAAAGTAAACCCGCAAGCCTGACCCAAAGCGAGGCTCGCAGAACGCGTCGCGGTGTCTACGATAAGAATATTTGGCATCGCGCGATTATCGCATACACTGAGCCCGGAGACGATGATTTGATGAGAGAACTAATAACGGGAATCGTATTGGCTGGGGGGCGTTCCAGCCGAATGGGCTATGCAGACAAGAGCTTTGCCCTATACCACGGCACTCCACTCATCGAGCATGCGATGGACTCCTTTCAGAACGCTGTAGCGCAAACCGTCGTCGTGACCCACGAGCAGCCTGGCGCTTACCAAATTTTGAATGCTGAAATAATCTCTGACTCATTATATCCTGGAATGGGGCCGCTTGCCGGGCTCGTCAGCGCGGCTCGCGTCGTGAGTACGCCGTGGGTCAGTATCATCGCCTGCGATATGCCGCTCTTGCCACCAGACTGGGTTGCTTCGCTGTATAAGCACGCACTCAGCGCAGGGGCTCGAGCTGCTTATGCGCAACAGGCGAATCCGAACTTCGCGGCCATTTGCGCGGTTGCGCGTGCTGATACGCTGCGGAGCGCAGACACCCTCTTGCAGGCGGGCAAGCGAAATTGGGCCGCTTGGCTTGATTCAATCAACGCCGTCCCTTGGTCGGGATTCAGCAACCGACAGCTGACGAACATCAATACACTCAGTGAGTTAAGCTGAACACCGCCAAGGCGAGCGCCAGAAGCTGGGCCCTTGCCTGCCGTGTGTTGAGCAAAGCATGAACTTGGCTAATCTTGCCAGCGACTCGCGGCGTCCAAATCAGACGCTTTGACTTCGACCCAGACGCGCTCACTTGCGTCTTCGACACGCTTCCACAGAAGCACACGCGACTTAAGCTGATCCATGATGAACTGGGCCGCTTCAAAAGCGGCAAGCCGGTGCTGGGCACTGACGGCAACATAGACAATCACGTCCTTCGGCCTCATGGATCCAATACGGTGAACCAGAGCCACGGCACCAAGTGACCACTTTGCCCGAGCATCAGCCACGACAGCGTGCATCGAGCTCTCTGTCAAACCCGGGTAGTGCTCCAGAAATAAATTGGCCAGTCGATTGGAGTTCAAATGCGCATCAAACTCGCGAACTAATCCGCTGAAGCTCACAATCGCGCCATCATCGGATGAGTGTCGCAGCACCCAGTCGTGATAATGCGCCGAATCTATCGCGTGCTCACACAACTCGACACAGTCGCCTGTCATGCTAGC
>JAUHWV010000201.1 GCA_030427335.1 Gammaproteobacteria bacterium
CCAGCGCCCCGCATCCAAAGGTCGACCGGAATCCCAAGCCCACAGCTGCTCACCCGTCTTAACCGAGTAGCCTCGCACCACGCCCGGCGGCTCATCGACCGACATATTGTCTAATACGAAGCCACCCACCACCGCGACATCACCCACGATCGCCGGCGGAGAAGAGACCAAGTAATAACCCGGTTTAGCCTCGCCCATTCCTTCAAGCAAAGAAACCTGACCGCCTTGACCAAAGCCTTCGCATGGTTCACCCGTTTTGGCATCGAGCGCGATCAGACGGGCATCGAGCGTTGCCGTGATAATTCGGCTAGTGCAGGCTGCGGCTGTTCTTAAATCAGAATCGGAATCGGAGTCAGAACCGGCAGATGAAACTAGGTCAGCCACTGAGGATACGTCATCTTCATGATACGAAACCCCTCTGCAGGCAAACATAAAGACGCCTGTTGTATCGATCTTGGGGTCGTATACCCACTTGGGCTCGCCCGTCTCAGGATCCAGTGCATGCACGCTGTTATTACCAGCACACACATACAGCGTATCGCCCACTTTGATTGGCGTAGCCTGAAAAGCGAACGCCGTGGTACCACCCGGATAGGCCTCGGGCGTTACACCGGTTTGGTAAGTCCAGGCGACCTCTAGATCCTTAACGTTGAGCGCGTTGATTTGATCGGCGCCAACAAATCGCGTTCCCGCCTGTGTATTGCCGTAATGAGGCCACTGACTTGGATCACTTTCAACCGATGCCGGATTTACGTCGGTCGACCACATTGAGGGATTCGCCTCGTCGATCGAGCCATTAAGGCTAAAATGCCCATCTATCGAGAAAGCGTAAATCAGAGCGAGTCCGCCCAAACCTAGGGTGCCCCAGGCACTGCTTTGAAGCCTACGACCGCTTTGCTCTAACTGTGCATCCATGAGCTCCCGAGAAGTCCGAGCCCAGATCACCATCAGCAATAAAATACCAAAGGGCATCGCCAAACGCGGCAGTAACAGCCAAAAGGCGAAACCCACTTCGTACAGGGCCCAAATCAGAGTCAGCGCGCTTAGTGCTGCATAAACTACAATGCCCGAGGCGGACTTTCGCCAAACAAGCACAGCGCAGGCGAGCATGAGAACACCTGAGCCGAGGTAATATAGAGACCCGCCCAAGCTCGCTAACTGCACTCCACCGTAGGTGAACCAAGCACCGACAACCAATAGACCGAAGGTGAGCAAGCTCCGGAGCACGATTTCTAAATTCATGGCGTTATTCTCATTTTAGTTGCAGTCAGGTTATCGGAGCCTCTTCAGATCAACATCATGCATTTGTAGCAAATCGTCTGCGCACTTTGAGTGGTACCCTTGGGTGCAAACGTCTACTATCTAACCAACGAGAGTTGCACAAAATAAATCGAACCGATGCTGAGCCCATGCTGACATCTACAGGAACCGAACCGCTAAGGCACACAAGGATCAACACACCTGTGCGCCGGAAGGACGGCGTACCTTCGTTAACAAGGACCGGTCTGTTTTGTGACCCAGTATCGGCCAAAACTAGAGACCACGGCGGATGCCCACTCCGAGCAACCCAACAGTCACACTAAACGAATTTACCTCTCTAGCAGCGGCACTCATGCGTGGTCCACTGCAAGAGGCTCCATGGAGCGACTTTTTGAAAGCGCTGCGAGCGCAACTATCGCCCTGCATGGTGGTGATCGGCTTGGATCTTCCTCAGCCCGGCGATGCCGGAATTTCATTTATCGAAGGCGGCGAATTTTCCCCCGAAGACAAACTCGGCTTCGCTAACAAACACGCCTCGCTGGATCCACTGCTGGGCCTACCCGAGGGCACGCTTGTGTCGCTTGACGATGTCATCCCGAGAGAAAAGCTGATCGAAACCGACTTCTACCAAACCTTCATGAAACCGCTACGGCACTCTCAAATCATGGGCTTTGACGTACATCGCAAAGGTAAAATGGCCCTTTATTTGCGAATCATTCGTCATGAAGGCGAACCCGATTTCAGTATCGAAGAGCGAGCGACTGTTGAATTACTGATTCCCTTATTCCATGAACTCGCACATTGGATGGAACACAACCAGAGCCACACCCGCGAACACTCTCTCTACGAACAAGCTTTCTCAACGCTTGCTGTCGGCACCGTAATTTTAGACGATGAACTGAAGATCGTCTTTGCGAACCAAGTGGCCGATCAGCTCCTCGAGGACAACAAAGACATCACCGTGCATTCCAGCAAGTTGCGGCTGGCGCGACAGCATGAAAATCAGAATTTACAGAAAGTACTGCAGAGTCTGTTGACCGATGACGGACACGCGGTCCCGCAAGTGATCCCGGTTCAACGAGCGAGCGAGTCCTCGCCGCTTTTCATCACTGCGCGCAGGCTTTCTTTGCAAGATCAGCTGGAATCTAAACACCATATCGCGCTCTACATGACCGACCCAGAGCTTCGCCAAATCGATCAGACCCAACTGGTCATGCAAGCCTTCTCTTTAACCAAACAAGAAGCGCGACTGGTCATCGCTTTGGCCAACGGCGGCACACTTGAAGATTTTTCTTTGGAAACGGGGGTGAGCAAAAACACGGCGCGGTCACATTTGTACTCAAGCTTTCGGAAGGTCGGCGTCACCCAGCAGTCCGCCTTGGTGAGCCATGTGATTCGAGCTATATACGGCCTGTAGCGAAACGCACATAGTTTGCAGTGCCTGATGCCTGATAATCTCAGCTCATAAATTTGCATGAGGCCACCGCACCGTTTTACAGCCATCATGAACGTTTACTAGAACAATAATAGGAGAGCGCATGTATCCTGACCTTAAACACAAAGTCGCTGTTGTCACCGGCGCAGGCAGCGGCATCGGTCGCGCTACCGCACAAGCACTCAGCCGCGAAGGCTGTCGACTGGTTTTAAACGATCAGAACGCCGAAGCCCTAACCGAGACGATAAGCTCACTTCAAGAGCCTCAATCTGCTCAAGCGGTGGTGGGCAGCATCGCAGAATCGAGCACATCCGATAGGCTTGCTGTATCGGCCAAAGAGCACTTTGGCAAACTCGATATTTGGATTAATAACGCGGCGATATCGATTTTTGGCCCCCTCGCTGAATGCACCAATGAAGCGTGGGATACAGTGATGGATGTCACCCTTAAAGGCAGCTTTTATGGTGTCCGCACCGCGCTTCAACACATGCTTGCGCAAACCCCCTCAGGCGGCGCTATTGTGAATATTTCCTCGGGAGCGGCGCTGGGCGGTGAAGAAGGCTTGGGCTCGTACGGTGCGGCTAAAGCCGCTTTGGCAAATCTCACAAAAACCACGGCAGTAGAAAACGCCAAGCAAGGCATCCGATGCAACTGCATCTTACCTGGCCCTATTGCCACACCGCCCATGCTGGCGGCCGCGGAATACGCACCCGGCGGCATGCAAGGTTGGGAAGCGCAAACGGTACCGGGGCGTTTTGGTCAGCCCGAAGAAATCGCAAACGCCATTTTATTTTTGGTATCGGATCAAGCGTCCTACATTAATGGCGTATTGCTCAGCGTGGATGGCGCGCAATCAGCGCGAACCAATTCGCCCAAATTTTCCTAAACGGTGCGTCTAACTACTCGGCCTAGCAAAGTTTGTTCATCACACTACAACTCTCTCGCAGTGGTGAAACGCACAGGCGAAGGCCAGTCGCTCTTGGCTAGAACGGTTTAGGCGCTCCCATTGAACGCACACCAACTTCGCGACAGGATAAAAAATAGGCGCACACCCCAATATCCGCGAGGAGCCCTGCCGGTGTGCGCCTGAGTAAACCTATCGAGAAGCCAGTAGCTCACGCATACGTTGCGCGGTATTCGCAACCGTCAGGCCATAGTGCGCGTAGAGTTCGTCCGGCATACCGACCGTGAGAGTCTCATCCGGCAAACCCAAAATCGAGAAGGGGATTCCCGAACGATTACGCGCCAATACTTCACCCACAGCAGTGCCTAAGCCGCCACTCACGATATGTTCTTCTACGGTGAGGAT
>JAUHWV010000026.1 GCA_030427335.1 Gammaproteobacteria bacterium
ATAAATCGATAATGCGCTCGCTGTGAAAGGGGCCTCGGTCGTTGACTCGAACCACAACCTCACGCCCATTTGCCAAATTGGTCACCCGCGCAAAGGTAGGAATGGGCAAAGTTCGATGCGCGGCGCTCGCGCGGTACATATCAAACACTTCACCATTCGACGTCAGGTGTCCATGAAACTTTTCGCCGTACCACGAAGCCACCCCTTCTTCCACGTAATTTTGAGCCGTTGGGAGCACTTCATAGCTAACACCGTCAATCGTATAGGGTGACTTATTACCTGCCATGGAGATCGGCTCAGCTCTTGGAACAACTTTTGGGACATGATGAGGCTCAATAGCAACCCTTGGCGCGCGATCATGCTTCAGCGTGTAGCGGTCGTTTGTGCAAGCCGTGAGGGTGACAAACAACATCATCAGAACAAAGCGAATCGTCACGGTTCAAGCAAGCCCTGCGCCAAAGCCTCGGCGAGCTGAGTTACTGCCATGGCGTACATCGAGCTGTGGTTATAACGCGTGATGGCATAAAAATTATTAAACACAACCCACTGTTTAGCGCCCGCCTCCGCTTGCAGCTCAATCACTTTGGCCTTTGCGTCAGAGGGTAAACCCGCCGCAATCTCGCTGCGTTTTAGGGGTAGCTCACCCACAGTAAAATCCAGCTTTAAACCGGATGTCAGCCATTCTGAGCCCACCATGTCGGTCTCACTCAGCTCATTCACTATGGGCTGACCTTCAATCCACCCGTGACGCTTTAAATAATGACCAACACTGCCAATAGCATCCACAGGATTGTTCCAAATATCGGTAAATTCATCGTCGTCGAAATCGATGGCATAGGCACGATAGCTGCTCGGCATAAATTGCCCATAGCCCATCGCGCCAGCATACGAGCCTTTGGGCTCCATTGGATCAACGCCCTGTTCCTTGGCAAGCATGAGATACTCACGCAGCTGCTTCTTGAAGAAAGGGGCGCGTTTCGGATAATCAAATGCCAGAGTGGTCAGCGCATCAATTACACGATACGAACCTGTGATACGACCATAGTACGTCTCGACACCAATAATTGCCGCGATAATCTCTGAAGGCACCCCCAACTCTCGCTCCGCTCTGGCGAGGGTCTCTGACTGCTCCCGCATAAAGTCGAGGCCCTCTTTAATTCGTCGATCCGTAATGAATATTTTGCGGTAATCTTTCCATTCCAGCACACGCTCTGCGGGCTTTGAAATTGCGTCAATAATGGATTGTTTCTTCTCGGCCCCAGCCAAAAAGGTGTTTATCTCTGCCTCCGTAAAGCCAGACTCTAGCAAGTCGGATTTAAACGCAATCGCTTCTGGATGCTCCGAATAATCCGCTATTACCGCTGTTGCAAAGACTGATACCGCTACTAGACCTGCGGCTTTAATTAGCCTCATATTAAACCTCTCAATTCACTGGAGACTTGTCTTGACTGACCGCCATCAGAATACCGAAACCCGCTAACAAGGTCACGATTGAAGTGCCTCCGGCACTCACTAGCGGAAGGGGAACACCTACAACAGGCAGAATGCCCGCTACCATCCCCATATTAACAAAAATGTATACAAAAAATGTCAGCGTTATGCTCGCGCCGACCAAGCGACCGTAGGTCGTTGTCGCGCTATAGCTAATCCAAAAACCGCGGGCAACAATAAACCCATACAGGCACAGCAGACCCATAACACCTTGCAAGCCATGTTCTTCCGCCAACACCGCAATAATAAAATCGGTATGGCTTTCCGGCAAAAAATCCAAAAGAGTTTGCGTACCCTGCATGTAGCCTTTGCCATCCCAACCGCCGGAGCCGATCGCCGTTTTGCTTTGAATAATATTCCAACCCGCGCCAAGGCGATCACTCTCAGGATCCAAAAGCGTAAGGACTCGCTGCCGCTGATACTCTTTCATCACGAAATGCCACATGGGCCAAATGGACACCAAGATTAAGGCTAAAGCGCTGGCAATGTAACGCCATGACAGCCCCGCCAAAAACAAGACGAAAAATCCAGAGACGGCCACCAGAATCGCGGTGCCCAAATCGGGCTGAAGAAAAATCAGGACGGCCGGCATCGCCATTAAAACCACTGCGGCGGCAACGTATTTTGGGCTCGGCGGCAAAGTACGCTTAGCCAAATACCACGCCACGGTCAGGGGTACCGCAAGCTTCATGATTTCAGAGGGTTGGAATCGAAACCCACCCAAGGAGAGCCATCTCTGTGCACCCTTTGCGCCGACACCAATAACAAGTACCAAGCTCAGGGCAATCATACCGAGCAAATAAAACCAGGGAGCCAGTCTCGAATAGCGATAAATAGGTATCTGGGCGGCCACAAACATCACCAAGAAACCCAGCCCTAAATAGGCCGACTGACGCCGAATCGCTGCAGCACTCCCGTCCACTGCGCTATTGAGAACACCCAAGCCCACTCCCACTAATAGGATGAGCCCCAAGAGCAACCAGGGGTCAATCCGGATAACAGACCACAGACTTCGCCGTCTTGCGAAGCCAACGTCGGACGACGGTAGACGTCTTAGATACTCAGCCATTGCGCGTCACCGCCTCATCCGCGCGTGATTGTTTGGCCATCCAAGCCTCTAATACGGCTTTAGCCACGGGCACAGCCGCACTGCTACCACCGCCATTTTCAACTATGACCGCCAGCGCGATGGTGGGTTTGTCTGCGGGCGCAAATGCAATAAACAGCCCATGGTTGCGGTGTCTCTCTGCAATTTCGTCCTCGTTGTACTCTTCGTCTTGCGCTATCCCGATCACCTGCGCGGTTCCGGTTTTACCTGCGACTCGGTACGAAAGGCCTCGTGACATAGCAAAGGCCGTTCCTGAGCGCTCGTGTACAACTGCCTCCATACCCTTCACTACCGAATCCCAATAAGAATCATTTATGGCTTCTAATTCGACACGCTCGCCCTCTTGAAGTTCACCATTGATACGTTCGACCAAACGCGGCAAAAAAGCGTGTCCGCGGTTAGCGATAATGGAGGTCATCAGCGCCAGCTGCAGAGGGGTAGCCAGCATATACCCTTGACCAATACCCACACTCAAAGTTTCGCCTGGATACCAGGCCGCACCGCGGTTTTGCCGCTTCCATTCGGTCGAGGGTAAGACGCCAGTACGTTCGTTGGTGGTATCAATTCCAGTCTTTTGTCCTAGGTAAAAAGGCGACAAAAAATCGTGCATACGATCTACGGTCATCTCGCGAGCCAAATCATAAAAGTAGACGTCACACGACTCGGCAATGGCCATATGCATATCAACCCGAGGGGCATGACCGGTACCACGAATACGCAAAACCCAATCTCGATAGCGGCGATCATCTCCCGGAATCTTGTACCAGCCCGGATCGGGCACCGTCGTCTCAGGCGTAACCAGCCCTAAGTGTAAACCCGCCAAGGCAATAGCCGGCTTTACCGTTGAGCCTGGGGGATATTGCCCTTGTAAAGCACGATTAAATAGCGGCACATCTTTCGAGTCACGCAAAGCAGCGTAGTCCGCGAAGCTAATGCCATTCACAAAGGCGTTAGGGTCAAAACTGGGACTTGAGTACAAGGCCAAGACGCCTCCGGTTTGGGTATCGAGGGCCACCAGGGCGCCACGCGAACCCTCTAGGGCGTTCGCTGCAGCAAGTTGCAGATCACTATCCAAATACAGATCTAAGTCGCTGCCGGGAACCGGGGGCGCTTTATCCACCACGCGCATAATGCGACCTCGGGCGTCGGTTTCGACAGTCTGAACGCCTACGCTGCCGAGCAAGGCATCTTCGTAGAACTTCTCAATGCCCGTCTTACCAATGTGAAAAGTACCCTCATACAGCCTCTCTGGCAGACTTTGCAATTCTCTCTCGTTTATGCGCCCGACGTAGCCTACGGCGTGAGCGAATAGCGTGTTCAAGGGATACTGACGCTGCAGTTGCGCCTCAATAACAACGCCAGGCAAGCGATAACTGTTCACCGCCAGACGCGCACGTTCCTCTTCCGAAATGCGAAATTTCAGCGGTACGGGAGCATAGGGACGTGTACTGGGTCTGCGCTTTTGGAATGCTTCAAGATCTTCATCTGAAAGCTCAATGATCTTGCCGATGTCATTCAGAACGTCGTCCAGGCCGCCGGTTCTTTCGACCACGATGGACAGCAAAAATGAAGGTTCATTCGCGGCAATCAGTAAGCCATTACTATCCCGTATTAGCCCGCGCCGAGGCGGTAGCGGCTGCGTCTGTAAACGATTTTGATCAGCTTGTGTGGCGTAGGTTGCATAGGCTTCAATCTGTAAATAGTAATAGCGGATAAACAGCAAAGAGGCCAATGCAAAGCATATGACTGTTGCAACAATCAAACGATCCGAGAATAGTCTCGCCTCGCGCCCTGGATCCTTTAATACATTACGGTCGGCCATACGCTAGTCACGCCCTAGGCGCTCATGCTCTGTGATACGGATGCCCAACCGAGATCGACCACGCGCGGTAAAGCTGCTCCGCCAGAACGACTCGCACTAAAGCATGCGGCAAGGTAAGTTCACTCAGAGACAGCAGAGCGTCGGCTCGGTCTAAACAGGCTCGATCTAAACCATCGGGACCGCCGATCAATATCGCCAGATCGGCTCGCGCCGACTGCCATCCTGTCAACAGCTCAGAGAGCTGTTCGCTACTCGCTCGCTTTCCCCTCACATCAAGAGCGACGACCATATCGCCCTCTTTTAGCTGCCGCAGAATGGCGTCGCCCTCCTCCTTCTTTAGTTGGTCAGGGGTTCGGTCCTTGCGTCGTGCTGCGAGCGGCAAGGTGAGCCATTCCAACTTAAATTCACGCGGCAGTCGCTTTTCATAATCCGCAACGCCTTCAGCGACCCAAGCCGGCATTTTTCCAGCAATGCTGATAACCTTAATCTTCACTGCCTGCAGATTCCGCCTGAACCGACCATAAACGTTCGATATCGTAAAACGCACGGGTAGCAGGGAGCATTACGTGAACAACGACGCCTCCCAGATCAACCAGCACCCACTCGCCCGCATCTTGCCCTTCAACACCGAGCGGCGGCATCTGTGCCTTTTTTGATTCAACAACCACATTCTCAGCGAGAGACTTAACATGGCGGTTCGATGTTCCGCTTGCCACGATTAAATATTCCATGACGTCGGTCAAATGCCCAACGTCGAGCACCACCAAGTTCACAGCCTTCATATCCTCAAGCGCCGCCACGGCGAGCGACTTGAGCGCCTCGGAATCATTCATTAACTTTGCTGCCTCAAATTCGTTTCTCCTGTTCATTGGTAGAGCGCGTGTTGACCAATGTAATTTTCAACCTCGCTGGGCACAAGCGCATGTATCGATTGTTTTGCGTGTATTCGAGCACGTATATCTGTGGCTGAGACCTCGAGCATACGCCCTTCATGTACAGCGATCGATCCCGCGGGTGTCTCCCGCAGCTCATTAAGGTCGACTTTGTACTTTGAGAGCCACGAGCTCAACGGTTCTGCAGTGGGCATAGACCAGCCACCTCGCCCCATGATGACAATGTGACAATAATCAGTGAAATCCTGCCAGCGGTGCCACCGATCGAATCGAGCAAACGCGTCGGCACCGATTGCCATAATCAAAGGTCGCTCTGTACCGAGTTGGTCTCTCCACTCAATAACGGTGTCAATACTGTATGAAGGCCCCGATCGAGCAAGCTCTCTGCGATCACACTGCAATGAGGGGATTGCTTGTATTGCCAACTCCACCATATTCGCCCGCTGTTCGGCCGAGACCCTAGGCGATGCTCGTAAAGGAGGGTCTGCCGCGGGCAACAAGGTAAGTTGACTGACCTCAAGTGCCTCGGCAAGCTCGATAGCCATTCGGATGTGCCCCACATGGATTGGGTCAAAAGTACCCCCCATGAAGATAAGCGGCTCAAGCACCATTAAACCCGAACCTGACCCGATCCAAAAACAACGTATTTTTGCGAAGTTAAACCCATCAAACCCACTGGGCCTCGGGCGTGTATCTTGTCGGTGGAGATGCCAATTTCGGCCCCCAACCCATATTCAAATCCGTCCGCAAAACGCGTGGACGCGTTTATCATGACCGAACTTGAATCGACTTCTCGCATGAATTGTTCCGCACGACCATGATGCTCCGTTACGATCGAATCCGTGTGATGTGAGCCGTATCGATTAATGTGCTCAATGGCTTCATCAACATCGCTCACCACCCGGATCGCAAGTATCGGAGCCAAATATTCCGTCCACCAATCGGCCTCTGTCGCATCAAGCGCTTCGGGCAAAAAAGCCTTGGCCTTGGTGCACGCGCGTAACTCGACACCCTTAGCACGCAATCGTTCGCTCAATTGAGGTAAAAAGTGTGACGCTTCGCTCTCGGCGACCAGCAACGTCTCCATAGTATTACAGGTACCGTAGCGGTGCGTTTTGGCATTGTCTGAAATATCCAGCGCCATACTCAGATCTGCGCCGCTATCCACGTAAACGTGGCAATTGCCATCTAAGTGTTTAATCACCGGAATAATGGCGTCACGCGTGATGCGCTCAATCAAGCCTTTACCCCCACGCGGCACGATCACGTCGATAAAGTCAGGCATGGTGATCATAGAACCTACAGCAGCTCGATCCGTAGTACCGACCACCTGGACGGCCTGTTCCGGCAGTCCGGCTCGGATCAAGCCACGAGCGACGCAGCGCGCAATGGCCTCGTTACTTCTCAATGACTCTGAACCACCGCGCAAAATCGTTGCATTGCCTGACTTGATGCAGAGGCTGCTCGCCTCGATCGTCACATTGGGACGCGACTCGTAAATAATGCCGATGACACCAAGGGGGACTCGCATTTTGCCCACTCGAATTCCGGAAGGCATCGTTCTGACTTCATCAATCGCGCCTATCGGATCCGGCAAAGCAGCGACCTGCTCCAGATTCGCAATCATGCCTTCAATACGGGTGTCATCTAGGGTTAATCGATCACACATTGCCTCATCAAGCCCCGCTTCGCGGGCCTTGATGAGCTCGAGCACGTTTGCCGCTTTGATATCGGGGGCGGACGCCTCGATCTCGGTCGCGATGGCAAGCAGCGCGTCATTGCGCTGATGCAAGCTCGCCTTAGCCAGGGCCTTGGACGCGTTTCGGGCACCAGTGCCCAAACCGTGCATGTAATCGTTTATATCCATTTCTGTCACTAATTGAAAACTCAGGATGACAGTATATGCCAAAGCCGCCGCTTGATCATGCTCGATCTTCGCTGATACGCAAGGATATGGCTAAAAATGAAAGCGCTGAAACGCCAGCACAGAATGCGGTCAACCGGAAGGTGTGCTTGAAAGTCGACGCTCTGCTTTTCAGAACAGGCGCTCTGCTGAGGAGCGCCAAAAATTCAAAAGACTTTGCTCTAACGAAACAAGCCGACGGCTTAGCTGACCGCCTTGGATGCCGCCTCTTTGACGAGGGTCTGTAGCTCGCCACTTTCATACATTTCGGTGACGATGTCACATCCACCAATCAATTCGCCGTCCACCCAAAGTTGCGGAAACGTTGGCCAGTTGGCGTAAGCCGGCAAATTCGCTCGCACATCTGGATTAGACAGAACGTCTACGTAGGCAAAACGCTCGCCACAAGCCATCAAGGCCTGAACCGTGCGCGCCGAGAATCCGCACTGAGGCTGATTAGGTGAGCCCTTCATATACAACAATACTGGGTTATTCTCGATTTGCTCTTTTAGCGTTTCAATAATATCGCTCATGTGTGACTCCCGAGGCCTGATTCGTTGATTGTACTCTATCTGGGTTCGAACGTCAGAATCTCAATGGTTCAATCGAACTTTTTTATTAATTGTCTCAGCACTTAATTGCCCGGGCGAATACAGCGAGGTAAACTTTGGCTTTGGGCAGCTAATCGCTGCTTTTTTTGTTTCAAGAGGGTCTGTTGTGTCATCTTCTATTATGCCAACCTACAAGCGACTTCCCGTGGCCTTCGAACGCGGCGAAGGGGCGTGGTTATACGATAACGAAGGTAATGCCTACCTCGACGCACTCACCGGAATCGCAGTGACGGGCCTAGGCCATTGCCACCCGAAGGTAACACAAGCCATCGCCAAACAAGCCGAGCTCTTGGTTCACTGCTCAAACCTTTACCAAATACCGACCCAAGAAGCCTTAGCCAAAAAGCTTTGTGACTTAGCCGCTATGGAAGCCGCGTTTTTTTGTAACTCTGGCGCAGAAGCAAATGAGGCAGCCATTAAACTGGCTCGACTTTACGGTCATCAAAAGGAAATCCAAACCCCCAAAATCATTGTCCTTGAGAACGCCTTCCACGGCCGCACGATGGCTTCGCTGACAGCCACTGGGAACGTTTCCATTCAGCAAGGTTTTGGCCCTTTACTGGACGGATTCATTCGGGTACCAGCAAACGACATTGAGGCCATTTCGGCACACACGAGCGATGCCGAAATTGTCGCAGTACTGCTAGAACCGATCCAAGGCGAGGGCGGTGTTCGCCGCCTCAATGACGATTACCTGAGCACTGTGCATGCGATATGCCACAACAACCACTGGCTGCTGATGTTCGATGAAGTGCAAAGCGGGAATGGCCGAACCGGCACCTACTTTGCCTATCAATCTCTGCCATTCATTCCCGATGTCGTTACCACGGCTAAAGGATTGGGTAATGGGGTGCCGATCGGAGCCTGTTTAGCCCAAGGCAAGGCCGCGCGCGTTTTGGGGGCGGGCAACCACGGCTCCACCTATGGCGGCAATCCACTCGCATGCGCTGCCGCACTCGCCGTCATAGAAACACTGGAGTCCCAAGATCTAATGACGCGCGTGCCTGTGATTCGCAATCGAATCTTAAAATCGGCGGAAACGCACTGCCAATCTTGGCATTCAGTCCAGGCCATAACCGGTAAAGGTCTGATGATCGGCTTAGTCATGCCTGATGTCTGCGCCGAGCTGGTGTCTATTGCACTGGAGCACAAACTGCTGATCAATGTCACAGCGGGAAACGTAATCCGCCTCCTACCCGCCCTGACGCTTACCGATGACGAAGCCGACATGATTGGCGCGCGCTTAGCGAAAGCCATCGACCAATACTCGACCCAGAGAGCACAGGTATGAAAACAGTTCGACATTTCTTGCGTCTTACCGACTTGAGCACAGCGGAGCTAAAAAATCTGATACACCGAGCTATCGAGCTTAAAGAGCTCCAACGCAATGGTCGCGAACACGCCTTTTTTCCGGGCGCCACCATGGCGATGATCTTCGAAAAAGCATCGACGCGCACGAGAGTCTCATTTGAGGCAGGAATGGCCCAGCTTGGTGGTCACGCCCTCTTTTTATCGCCAAACGACACACAGTTAGGGCGCGGCGAGCCAATCGAAGACACGGCTCGCGTTATATCGAGAATGGTCGATATTGTTATGATCAGAACCTCAGGACATGATCGTATTGAAACCTTCGCGCAACACTCACAGGTACCGGTTATCAACGCCCTGTCAGACGAATCTCACCCCTGCCAACTTCTCGCAGACATGATGACATGGTACGAGCACCGAGGAGACATGGCAGGCAAAACGGCCGCTTGGATCGGCGATGGCAACAACATGTGCCATTCATTCGTCCGAGCTGCTGGTTTACTGGGCTTCCACCTAAATATCGCTTGCCCAGAAGGCTACGAACCCAACGCCGAACTGCTTAAAGCCTACGCTCACTGCACAACGCTTACGCGAAGCCCAACCGAGGCGGCACGCAACGCGCACCTGCTCGCGACGGATGTGTGGGCATCAATGGGGCAAGAGGCGGAGAGCAACGCGCGTATGGCGGCTTTTAGCGGATTTCAACTCAACAGCGACTTATTGAGTATGGCGAATTCCGAGGCGATCTATTTGCACTGTCTGCCAGCGCATCGCGGAGAAGAAATCAGCGCGGAACTCATGGATTCCCCGATCTCCGTAATCTGGGATGAAGCCGAAAACCGACTGCACGCCCAGAAAGCACTTATTGAATTTTTGCTTAACCAATAGCGCCACCTCAAGTATCGCCAGCTTTCTGGCGATACGGTGCTGAATGCTAAATAACCACGCAACATAAAAAGCAGATCGCTTATAAAAAATTAATCCATCCCCCCATTTTTAACCATCAAAACAACTGCGATCGACACCCCCTGACACCAGACGTAAGCATCTACTAACATTAAAAGAACGCACATTTTATCCACAGGAAATTCGCCAATTAATGCCCTTGCATTCGCCCCCGCGCATCAGTATCTTGTGCCCTAGTTAATTAAAAAGCACCATATGTGGTGCAAGCACTCTCAAACCAGCCATAATAAAAGCTATCTGATCAATCGCCGGAGCCCAAATGGAAACAACCACAACAATTAGCACAGGTACAAGCACGACCCCACCCACGACAACGAACCCCATAGAAGCAACAGCACCCGGCACTTTAAAAGTGATCAAGCGCAATGGTCAGGTCGTATCC
The DNA here is from genome assembly GCA_030427335.1 of Gammaproteobacteria bacterium. Taxonomy (GTDB): domain Bacteria; phylum Pseudomonadota; class Gammaproteobacteria; order Pseudomonadales; family Halieaceae; genus Aequoribacter. The sequence goes on from JAUHWV010000026.1 coordinate 10,485, forward strand.
TTTGATAGCAGCAAGATATCGGTGGCCATCACTAAGGCGTTCTTAGCGGTAGAGGGTGGCACAGCAGCCGCGTCGAGCCGCATCCATGAGACGGTCGCCAAGCTGACAACCCAAGTCAAAGCCATTTTTGAGCGACGCATGCCCTCTGGGGGCACGATTCATATCGAAGACATTCAGGACCAAGTAGAGCTGGCCCTGATGCGCGCAGGCGAACACAAAATAGCGCGAGACTATGTTATCTACAGAGAAGAGCAATCTCGCAAGCGCGCTCAGAAAAGAGCATTGTCAGCAGAAGCAGAGCGTGTCGCCGGCGGCATCTCTGTAGTGCAAGCAGATGGCTCACGCGCTCCACTCGATGTTGAGCGCATGCAGACGGTTGTAGCCGAAGCGTGCGAAGGCTTGGTCGATGTGAGCGCAAGCAAAATCCTTGAGGAAGCTTTGCGTAACCTCTACGACGGTGTAACACTTGATGAAGTGACCACCTCGCTCGTTATCACGGCTCGAACACTTATTGAACAAGAGCCGAATTACACCTATGCAGCCGCACGTCTCTTATGCGACGACCTGCGTAGCGAAGCGCTCGAATTCTTAGGTATAGCCGCACGCGCCACACAAAATGAAATGACGGCGTACTACCCTCAAGCCCTACAGGCCTACATTGCCCGCGGCATCGAGCTTGAACTACTGAGCCCTGAGCTCGCCGAATTTGATCTAATGCAGCTCGGCGCGGCGATTCAGCCAGAGCGTGATTTGCAGTTCACCTATCTAGGCCTGCAAACACTGTATGACCGCTACTTCATCCACAGCAATGAAACACGGTTTGAATTGCCTCAAGTATTCTTCATGCGTATTGCCATGGGCCTGGCTGTACGCGAAGACGATAAAAATGCGCGCGCGATAGAGTTCTATCAACTTCTGTCGTCATTTGATTATATGAGCTCAACGCCAACACTGTTCAATGCTGGCACTCTCAGACCCCAATTATCATCATGCTACTTAACCACCGTGCCCGATGATCTCAGCGGTATTTATGGTGCTATACGAGATAACGCCCTCTTGTCGAAATGGGCGGGCGGTTTAGGAAACGATTGGACTCCCGTGCGAGCACTGGGCTCTTATATCAAGGGCACCAACGGCAAGTCTCAAGGTGTCGTACCGTTCCTAAAAGTGGTGAACGACACAGCCGTAGCGGTGAACCAAGGCGGTAAACGCAAAGGCGCAGTATGCGCTTACCTCGAAACCTGGCACCTTGATATCGAAGAATTCTTGGAGCTTCGTAAAAATACCGGCGACGATCGCCGCCGAACGCACGACATGAACAGCGCAAACTGGATACCAGATTTGTTCATGAAGCGGGTATTCGAAGGTGCAGAGTGGACGCTGTTCTCCCCCAACAATACGCCCGATCTGCACGATCTATACGGAGCTGAATTCGAAGCCCGTTACGAGGCCTACGAAGAAATGACTCGCACAGGCGAACTGAAGTTGTTCAAGCGAGTCAAAGCTGAAAATCTGTGGCGGAAAATGCTGGGCATGTTGTTCGAAACCGGCCACCCATGGATTACCTTCAAAGATCCTTGCAACCTGCGCTCACCGCAATCACACGTAGGTGTAGTGCATTCGTCTAACCTGTGCACGGAAATTACGCTCAATACCAGCGACGAAGAGATCGCCGTGTGCAACTTGGGCTCCGTAAACCTACCGCAGCACATTGATGACAATGGCTTAAATTTAGAGAAGCTGCAAAAAACCGTAAAAACCGCAGTCCGCATGCTCGACAACGTAATTGACATCAACTATTACTCGGTGCCGCAAGCAGAACGCTCGAACTTTAGACACCGTCCAGTGGGGCTCGGCCTAATGGGCTTCCAAGACGCCCTTTACAAGCAGCACATTGCTTACAGTTCACCTGAGGCGGTTGCCTTTGCCGATCGCTCTATGGAAGCGATTAGCTACTACGCCATCGAAGCGTCATCAACACTCGCGGAAGAGCGTGGAACCTACTCGAGCTTCGAGGGTTCGCTTTGGAGCCAAGGCATCCTTCCGATTGATTCACTCGAGCGTTTAGCCGAGGCACGGGGCGAGCAGTACCTGCAGATCGATAGAAGCAAAACGCTGGACTGGGATAGCTTGCGCGAGCGTGTCGTGGCCAAAGGCATGCGCAATTCCAACGTAATGGCAATCGCACCAACCGCGACAATCGCCAATATCACCGGGGTATCGCAATCAATCGAGCCCACCTACCAGAACCTTTACGTTAAATCCAATTTGTCGGGTGAATTCACTGTTGTGAACCCCTATCTCGTCAAGGATCTGAAAGCGCGTAATTTGTGGGACAGGGTGATGGTCAATGACCTCAAGTACTACGATGGAAGCGCTCAGGCCATCGATCGCATTCCCGCGGATCTAAAGGCGATTTACGCAACCGCTTTCGAGGTGGAGCCACGCTGGATCGTTGAAGCGGCAAGCCGTCGTCAAAAATGGATAGATCAAGCGCAATCGCTCAACCTGTACATAAACAATGCCTCGGGCAAAAAACTGGATGTCACCTACCGCATGGCGTGGTTAAGCGGCTTAAAAACCACTTACTACCTGCGCTCATTAGCGGCAACAGGGACCGAGAAGTCGACTGTCGACAAAGGCACATTGAACGCCGTAGCGGCAGCAGCGGCGGCGCCACAGCCCGCACCGGTACCTAAAGCATGTTCGCTTGATGATCCAGACTGCGAAGCGTGTCAGTAAAAGAAAAGGAGACGACGATGTTAAGTTGGGACGATTATCACAACGAAGAAGTACTCGACACAGCCGCTGCGGCGAAGGCCGCGGCCGAACAGGCAGCTAGAGAAGCGGCATTAGAAGAAGCTGAGCGTCAAGCGGCGCTTGAGCATGCGGCTAAGTTAGAAGCTGAGCGGCAGCAAGCGGCAAAAGTAGAAGCCGTGCAGGCTGTTCAGCAGCCAACTCAGCAAAGCGTATCATCCGAAACCGTAGCGGTGGATACGGATGAAATGCTGGAACGAGCAGCTGAAGCGGTGGCCAATATGGACGTCGCACCGGGTCTAGAAGAGCTGGAAATGGGCGCAGCACGCGTTTCGGTTGACGAAAAAGCCATGATCAACTGCCGAGCCGATCTCAACCAGCTCGTACCCTTCAAGTACGATTGGGCCTGGCAAAAATATATCGATGGCTGCGCCAACCACTGGATGCCGCAAGAAATCAACATGACGGCTGACGTCGCTACTTGGAAAAGCGCGGATACGCTCTCAGAAGATGAACGGCGCATCGTAATGCGCAGCCTAGGGTATTTTTCAACGGCTGACTCACTGGTAGCTAACAACTTGGTGTTGGGCATCTACCGCTTGATTACCAACCCAGAATGTCGGCAATATCTATTGCGCCAAGCCTTTGAAGAGGCCATTCACACGCATGCCTATCAGTACTGCATTGAGTCGCTGGGAATGGACGAAGGCGAAGTCTTCAACATGTATCGAGAAATCCCCAGTGTTGCGAAAAAAGCCGCTTGGAGCTTGTCCCACACGCACAGCCTGAGCGACCCGAACTTCAAAACCGGAACGCTGGAGTCAGATCAAACCTTGCTTCGCAACCTGATCGGCTTCTATGCGGTAACGGAAGGCATTTTCTTCTACTGCGGGTTCACTCAGATTTTATCAATGGGTCGCCGCAATAAGATGACCGGAGTCGCGGAACAGTTTCAGTACATTCTTCGTGACGAATCGATGCACCTGAATTTCGGTATCGATGTGATCAACCAAATTAAACTTGAGAACCCTCACCTCTGGACAGAGAGCTTCCAGAAAGAGGTTATCCAAATGTTGGTTGAGGGCACTCAAATCGAAATCGAGTACGCTCGCGATACGATGCCTCGCGGTGTTCTTGGCATGAATGCAGCCATGATGGAGGAATACCTGCAGTTCATTTGCAACCGACGTTTAGCTCAACTGGGTCTACCCGAGCAGTTCCCAGGTGCGCAGAATCCCTTCCCATGGATGTCGGAGATCATGGACCTACGTAAAGAAAAGAACTTCTTTGAAACCCGCGTGATTGAGTACCAGACAGGCGGCGCTCTGTCTTGGGACTAGACTGATCCACTAAGAGGCCTGGATGATCGCATCATCCAGCGCTTCTAAAATGGGCTGAAGCCCTCGCAACTCCCCTTCCTTTCCACAGCCTTCCGTGAACAGCATCGGTGCAATAGCACAGCGTTCTGGCAAGCTCGAGCCCGAATCCAAAATGTCGTGCATTTTCGGCAAGAATACAAACTGCAGCCATTCGGTAAAAGCCAAACAATCAGCCGCAAAGGGCACCGTACTGGCCTGATATTCGATGGCGGGCGCTGACTTCTGCCACAACTGGCTTTGCCTCATCGCACACTCTAAATCGATCAACAGTTCAGCGACTTTAATTCGATCCAAATCAGCGGTTGTCACTGCAGTACTCGCGTGAATGGCGGCAAAGAATCGAGCAGTTGGCGACCATAATGCTTTGTTAGTAGTCGAGTATCCAGAATCGTAATGCGTCCCTGATCTTGCTCGGTACGCAACAGCCGGCCACAAGCCTGTAACAATCGGGCACCCGCATCGGGTACGGAAATCTCGCGAAATGCATTGCCGCCCCGCTTCTCGATCCACTCGCTCAACGCGGCCTCGCGTGGGTCATCGGGCACGGCAAAGGGAATCTTGGCAATAATCACGTGCTCACAATAGCTCGAAGGCAAATCAACGCCCTCGGCGAAACTGGCCAAACCGAAGATAACGCTTTTTTCATCTCGGTCAATCCGCGCACGATGCTCATCTAACAGCGCTTTTTTTGACTGCTGATCCTGCATCAATATCAACCCTCGATCTGACTCACTGAGCCCCTCGTAAACGTCAAGCATTTGCCGTCTTGAGGCAAACAGAACCAGGGTTCCCCTCGCCACCTTGAGCATCTCAGGCAGCTCAGCAGTCAAGGCTTCCGTGTGTGCCTCGGCTCTATTGGCCTCCGGCAGATGCGATGGGACATGCAGGGTGCCGCGACTGTAATCAAAAGGGCTACTCACGACCAAATAGGTGGCATCTGAGGGCGTACCGGCATGTAGAACAAACCGGTCAAAACGCCCCAAAGCGGTGAGCGATGCCGAAGTAATCAAAACGGCGGCCGCTCGCTCCCACAAATGGCTATTTAAAAAATCCGTCGCAAGAGTCGGGCTTGAATGACAGCTGATCGTCTCCTGCCCATTTGCGACGCCAAACTTAAGCCATCGCGCGGGCGGGGGATCAACGATTTCAGAACGTCCAAAATCGAGCCAAAGAGCCTGCAAAGAATCCAAACGGCTGGATATAGTCTGGCAAGCGGATAAATAGCGATCGACCGCATCTTTATCGGCATCGTCCGTATCGAGCAAGTCTTCACACTGAATGATGAGACGCTCGACTAAGCCTTGTGCCTTACCACCTAAGAGGCTGCAGCGGCAAAAAATATCCCGAAGTGCTTCCGGCACTTCACCGTGTGGGAATCTCTGTTCTCTCACGAGACCAAAATCATCTTCGGCACGAAGCTCAGTGGCACACCCTATCGCTTCTTGCAGGCACTGCTCTATGCCGGACAGGTGCTCCGTTAGCTTGGGAACGAAGCTGTCGAGTTTATTATCATCAAAGAACGTTTGCGCCTGTTTCAACCAGTCTCGTGTGTCATTAGACCACTGAATCGTGCTTTGCAAATGACAGAAAGCCGTGCAGTGATTCTTGGCTTTCTCAGCTAAATGATGTCCTTCATCAAAGACATACAGAGTATCCTCCGGTGCGGGTAAAACGACGCCTCCACCTATAGAGAGGTCGGACAGCACTAGGTCATGGTTAGTGACAATGACATCCGCATCGGCCAATTGCTCGCGGGCCTTGTAGAAAGAGCACTGCCCTATGTAGGCGCATCGACGTCCCGTACACTGTGCGTGATCGCTCGTAATAGGGAACCATTGCCGATCCTCCAACACGAGATCTAAGCTGTCTCGGTCTCCATCCCATGTGCCCTGTGCCAGCAAGTTCATACAGTGCTCATATTCGGAACGGCCCGCATCACCGAGCCACTCGTACTCGTCGGGATAAAGCGGGATTGTCTCAGGGCCCGTATTTTGATTGAGCGCTTGGTCCAATTTTGCCAAACACACATAACGTCGGCGCCCTTTGGCAAGCGCCACAGAAAATTCAAGCCCGCTCAAACGAGCAATATCGGGCAGATCCTGGTATATCAACTGCTCTTGCAAAGCGACCGTCGCCGTAGAAATGACAAGACGTTTATCTCGCGCTTTCGCTATCGGTACCGCTGCAATGGTATAAGCGATGGTCTTTCCTGTACCTGTGCCCGCTTCGATCACGCCAATTGCTGGCTTGGTATCGAAACCGTCGCGCGCCAACACTTTGGAAACTTCAGCGATCATTTGGCGCTGACCCCATCTAGGCTGTAGAGCTCGAGCCTTAGAAAGCTTTTGATAGGCCTCCCTGATGTTCTTTTTAGATTCCTCGCTCAGCACTTAATCACCGCAAGCTCGTATCGCTTTGTCGCACGGGTTAGCATACATCCTTAGCGCGTAATCACGTTCATCCTCTGGGATAGCGAGCATACGCTGCTCAAAATGACGTCTTGAAATAGACCCTTTACTCACGTTCAAGTTAGAGGGTACGGACAGCTCGGGATTGAGCATCTGCCAAGCCCAAATATTGGTCGGGTGCAACAGATAGTTTGCCTCTATTTGCCTGTCGAGCTCATCAACCACATCCTGTACCGTTTCATATGAATCTCCCAACATCTCGCCGAATGCGATATGAACCCGACCCTTTGGCCCGGCAATACCTGCCGCAATCGAAGCGGCGTCTTCATGCTCCGCTTTTGCATAACGACCGTCGCGCGCGATAGACCTTAGCTCGTGCGCTTTTAACGCATCACAGGGGTCCAATTCATAGGATATTGAGACGGGGACAATCCGCAGACGCCCGACAGAAATCCCAAAAGCTTCGCTCTTGTTGCGGGCCAACATCAGCATCTTAATCACGGCAGGTTCCGTCGCATCGAGACCGTCCTTCGCCCGCCCTTCTCGCTGAGCAATCCAAATGGGACATCCATCTTCCGCTATCGAGCTCTGTATATAGTCTGACAGCAAGCGGCTGGCTGCCAGTAACTGACGGGGCCCCGGCAGAGAGCGTTTCACAATGAAGCTCTTGTTGAGGCGCATCAAGTCCGAAATCCACGGCTTAGACAGCAAATTATCGCCAATGGCGATACGACAGGTCTGTCGCCCTAATCGGTGAAGGGCGTAGTTGGTAAAAGCGGGATCAAGTGCGATATCGCGATGATTACTGATGAAGAGGTAAGGACCGTTCTCGAGCGACTCTAGACCGCTCGTAGAAAATCCTGCCGTCGTCGATGCGATCATCTTATCCATGTATCCTCGGACAACACTCTGCATACTGGCCACATCAACAATGTCAGCCAGCTGACGCTTCAATCCCCAGCGCACCAAGGGGCGCAACAACCGCGAAAAGGTGACCCCTATTCGTCCAAAACGAAGCCCCGAAAGGCTATCCAGCAGCTCTGGATCGGCCTGCAGACGCCCCAAAACATCTGCTACCTCGTTGTCACGGTACGGCCGTATTTCAGCAAACCGGTCTTCCACTTAATCTCCTTGTATCAAAAACGACTTCACGATATCGGAATCGCACCCTAAGTTCATCCCGCACTTCCAATCAAAATTCATCAACTGAGCACCAAGCTTGTGATCTGTAAGCGAACTTTCTGCTCGCAAGCAAGGGAAATTCTGATAAACTCCGCTCCGCTATTTTGTTTATTTAGGGGGAATCATCATGGCTGCGGGATCCGCGACTCTTCTCGTTTTTGGCTTAGCATTACTGTTGTCTAGCTGGGTCTTGTTACTGATAACCAGCTGGAAAGAGGATTACGCTTGGGGTCTATTCACCCTACTGCTTCCTCCTTTGTCCTACCTTTTCGCACTATTCAAACTCGATAAAGCAGGGCAGAGTATTTTACTCGCAATTGCAGGTTGGGCCTGTATTTTTCTTTCGCAGTAAGACGCTGGTAACGCCAAAACGCCTCATTTTGTTACCGTTACGTACGCGCCGTTACGTTTTTTCCCGAACAACTCTACGATAGGAGCATGCGCTCCTATCCATGATCAGGTTAAGTAGGAATAAACGCCTGAGGATCTTGGAACCAGCCCTAACCCGCTTCGGTGTATCGGGCTCGTAGCTCAGATAGCTCACGTGCACCAAGCCCATAATGCGATTCCAAATAGGTCTCTATCGAGCCGGAGAGCACGCGCATCTCATCGAGAGCGGCTGTAAGGTACTCGGCCCGAGCATCAACGATCGGAACCAATGCCGTATCTTCCATCTGTTTAAAACCATACTTCTCTTTCAGGTAGGGAATCTGCTCACTGGGTAAAAAATAACGACGTGTCGCTAGGTAGTCTTGCATAACCTGCTTTAGCGAAACCCCTAGGGCGAGCAAAATAACCGCCGCCGCAAAACCGGTACGATCTTTACCCGCCGCGCAATGTACCAGCACTCGAGGGGTTTCCTGCTGTAACAACACATCGAATATCTGTTTAAACGCCGGCGCATGCGAGCGCGCGAGCTCAACATTGATATCACACATAAATTGATGCGCCGCATCGGGTGAGAGACCGGCTTCACCTAAAGAGTCGAGTGCGCCGGCTTGGTTACCCGGAGTAATCGCCAGGCTTACCACATTATCAACAGTGGCGAGCAGATTCGGATGGTTCGGCTTATGAGCCTGCTCAAACTCGCGACGAAAATCGAAAATATGAGTCAGCTCAAGCGCTGAAACCCTTTCGACGTCCGACTCGCTCAAATCAGCTAGATGTCCTGACCGATAAAAGCAGCCTAGCTTTACACGTCGACCCTCGGCGGTGCGATACCCCCCGAAGTCCCGAAAATTTGGACATCCATCCAACTCCAACCGCAGCACCACCTTGCCCCCTATCTTGCTTTACTGGATTTTTAGTTTTTAGAAAGTCAAAAGTCTAACACGAGCCGCAGACTTTTTTCGTAGAAACCCTCTAATTTGTTGACTTAACGGTTGACAGTGAGCGGCAAACTGACAATAATCCGCGCTCTTAAAATTTTGTATAGGTTGAAGCATCGTGGCGAACTCTCCGCAAGCAAAAAAACGCGCTAAGCAAGCTGAAAAACGTCGTAACCATAACGCCAGTCTGCGATCACTTGGCCGCACCGCGATCAAAAAGGTGCTCAAGGCGATTGGCTCTGGTGATCAAGAGGTAGCTCGTGCTGCGTACAATGCGGCTGTACCGGTTATTGATCGTTTGGCCGATAAAGGCATCATGCACAAAAATAAGGCTGCTCGTCACAAGAGCCGTCTTAGCGCGCAAGTGAAAGCACTCAGCGCTTAAGCTTCGTTATGGCTAAAAAAACCGGCTACCAAGCCGGTTTTTTTGTATTGAACTCCAGCCCATTGATGAAGGCGATACTCGAAGCCCATTAACGGAGCCGAGAACCCGACACAAAGCAGCACATCCTCAAAGACTGGGCTACGGGAGCCATACTCCGACAGCAGATCAGAGTAGAACTAAGTTATCGCGATGTATGACCTCTGGATCGCCAGCGTAGCCTAGAACCCCAGCGACTTCAGCACTGCTCAAGCCTTTAATCTGACTCAG
>JAUHWV010000202.1 GCA_030427335.1 Gammaproteobacteria bacterium
CTGTAAAAATAACTCGAGGTTCATCGACAAATTGCCCCAGACGCAAGCCCTATGGCTCACTCTTGCTGAATATAAGGCGCGAAGTATACCGAAGCCGGCGCCGAGTCACCATAGTTGAGGCCAGAAGCTACAACCAATGGGCGCCATCGCGCAGAGTAGATGCTGCTCCTACTTCATCAACGGCGACGGGGACGTTAGCTGGAAATAGCTCACACGGAAAATACTAGAGCCTTTTCTTTGACTTTGACTGACCCTGACCGCGTATTTACCCAGCAACGGCAACGCATCGATCCAGGTTAATTGATTCACCAATGAATCATAGATAGCATAAAAGACTTATAAACGAACCAAAATATTGTCAGAGATGGGCTCGGGCCCCACTATTCCCGCTAAATGGAGAATCCCTTGTCTAAATCTAAGCGCACATGCACGAATTATACCGTCGAGGCTGCAGGCCTTCTTGGCAAGCTTATTAAACTCGGCAGGAAGCGTAAACGTATGACAGAGAGTGAATTAGCCGAACGCCTGGGTATCGCTAGAAGCACTCTGCGTCGAATCGAAAATGGGAATATTCGTGCAGAGATTGGCCTATTTTTCGAGGCCGCCTCACTCACTGGCGTCCCCCTGTTTAATGAGGACCAAGGGTTTGTTTACCGCTTATCCGATCGTGTCGACGATAAAATAGCCGTGCTACCAAAGCATGTCTATAAGACCCAGGAACCGGTTGACGATGACTTTTAGACTAGAGTCTGTTACTCAAACACACGCACACAACCGAACGGCAATCCATAGCAACGGAACCTACAACCATCCCAAGCCATCGCGTATAATAATGCTCATTCTTACTTCACCCACGACGACAGAGAACTCAGCATCGTGCCCGGAAAAACACCCACACTACTCATTATTTTAGATGGCTTTGGCTATCGCGAAGCCATTGAAGACAACGCAATCGCCCACGCTAACACCCCCACCTGGGATCGCTTTTGGCGGGAACAACCACACGGTCTGATATCGGGCTCAGGCTTAGATGTTGGGCTACCCGACGGCCAAATGGGCAACTCTGAAGTAGGACACATGAGCTTAGGAGCGGGCCGCGTAATTTATCAGCAAATCACCCGAATCGATAAAGCCATCCTGGACGGTGAGTTTGATACCAACGTCGCACTCACACGAACGATTGATGCCGCCATCACTCAAGACGGCGCCGTGCATATTTTTGGCCTTCTTTCAGCGGGCGGCGTGCATTCTCACGAAGATCATATATTTGCTGCAATCAAATGTGCTGCAGCGCGGGGCGCAAACAAAGTTTACCTGCATGCCTTCTTGGACGGCCGCGACACTCCGCCTCGCAGCGCGGAAAGCTCAATTCGCAAAGCCGAAGCGCTGTTTGAGTCGCTGAATTGCGGGCAAGTCGCCAGCGTCGTCGGGCGCTACTACGCTATGGATCGCGATCAACGTTGGGATCGCGTTGAAAAAGCCTATCGCCTAATAACAGATGGCCAAGCAGAATTCGAAGCGGCTAGCGCGCTAGAGGCTTTAAACAGGGCCTATGCACGAGATGAGAACGATGAATTCGTCGCGCCGACACGCATTACGAATCGCGCAGGCGCTGAGCCAATCACCGTGGAAAACGGCGATGCGATCATCTTTATGAACTTTCGTGCCGACAGAGCGCGTGAGATCACACAAACCTTCATCGACTCTGAGTTCACTGGCTTTGAACGCCCACGACAGATCAAACTGGCCGGCTTCGCATCAGCGACGGAATACGCAAGCAGTCTCAAAACCGACATCGCCTTCCCTAGCGAGAGTCTGAGCAACGTACTCGGAGCCTATCTTGCGAAACTCGGTAAAACCCAATTGCGCGTCGCCGAGACCGAAAAATACGCTCACGTCACCTTCTTCTTCAGCGGCGGGCAAGAGGCACTGTTTGAGGGGGAGACGCGCGAACTCATACCCTCACCCGATGTCGCCACCTACGACCTAAAGCCCGAAATGAGCGCACCGCAAGTAACGGAAAAACTCGTTCAAGCAATCAAGTCTGGTGACTACGACCTGATCGTTTGCAATTATGCAAACGGGGACATGGTAGGTCATACCGGCAATTTCGACGCCGCTGTGAAAGCGGTTGAAGCGCTCGACAGCAGTTTAAGTGCAGTCGAAGCCGCTCTCAAAGAAGTCGGTGGACAAGCACTCATAACGGCGGATCACGGCAACTGCGAGCAGATGTTGGATTACGAGAGTGGCCAACAGCACACACAGCATACGACTGAGCTGGTTCCCCTAGTTTACCTTGGGCCGAAGCCGGTCCGCCTCGCGACCAAACCCGGGAAACTCGCGGACATTGCGCCCTCGCTTTTACACCTGATGGATCTGGATATCCCGACTGAAATGACAGGCGAGTCTTTGATTGAGCCAGTCTAGCCGCAAGACCTGCGCGTTTTTTTTAGCTGCGAGCACCGCGCTCGCAGTTAGCCCATGGTCTTCTTGGGCGCAAGATTCTGACTCCGATGAACTTCAGAAAAAAATCGATCAGTTAGATGTGCAAATACAGTCGATCGACACCGATTTGGCCGCAACGCTGGCTCAAGTAAAGCGCGAGCGAGCAGAGATCAACAGAGCCGAGCGTGCGATTGTTAAGATCCGTCAATCGATCGACAAAGTGTTGTTGGATATGGGTCGAATTGATTCCGAATTGGGCGACATCGAGACTGAAGTTAAAGCCAACCAAAATTCACTTATCGATCAGCAAGAAAACATTAAAACCCTGCTGCGCGCGCTCTATCTAAACCGAGAAGGCAGCGCATTAAAGCTGATTTTGTCGCAGGAAGACCCCGCGGCCATGGCTCGCAATTTGATCTACCACTCGCGACTGACCGACGCGCAGAGAGCCGAAGTCGAGGCCTTGAAAGACATCTTAGAGCAATTAGAGCAAGCACAAAGTGCACTCACTCGGGTCAAACTTGAGCGTGTTCAAGCACTCAACCAGCTTGAGGAAGAGCAGAGCAATTTGGTCGCCCAGCAAACCAAGCGCCAAAGTGCGATTGCGCAGCTAAATCAAGCCGCTCGCTCGCTTGAGGCACAGAAGGCTCAGCTGCTAGAGGATAGAGCTGGCCTAGAAGTGCTGTTATCCGAGTTATATAACGAAGCGATTTTTGGCGCTGAGCAGCTCATCAAGCCCTTTAGCGAGTTTAAAGGTAAATTGAATTGGCCGACCAAGGCGCGGTTAACCAAAAGATACAACGCCTCGCGCAACGGTGGTTTGCGCTGGCAGGGTGTCAAGTTTCGCAATAAGGCCAAGGATCCCATTTCAGCAATTTACACTGGCCGAGTCGTATTTGCGGATTGGCTTACCGGCTATGGTTTATTGGTGATTCTAGACCACGGAGATAACTACATGAGCCTGTACGCGCATAACGCCGAGCTGCACGTAGAAGAAGGCGAGTGGGTAGAAACGGGTAAACTGATTGCCGACGCTGGCGATACCGGGGGGCAAAGCGAACCCGGGCTGTATTTCGAGATCCGGTATAAAGGCGAGCCAATTAATCCCGCAAGCTGGTGCCGCTGATTCAAAGGTTGGCATTGCATCCCCTGAGCTGCTAACGCCGATACACGATTTGATTCCGCTGAGCCACAGGTTGGTGACGCTGGTTCGCGAGCTGATGCCATTGATCTAGGCTTAGCGCCCCTTATCCGGGGTTGATGCCATTGATCTGATGTTAGTGCCACTGATCCGGGGTTAATGTCACTGATCCAGGGTTAATGTCACTGATCCAGGGTTAATTTCACTGATCCGGGGTTAATGTCACTGATCCGGGGTTAGTGCCACTGATCCAGGGTTAATGTCACTGATCCGGGGTTAATTTCACTGATCCGGGGTTAGTGCCACTGATCCGGGGTTGATGCCATTGACCCCAGCGCTCGCTCGCAAGAGTGGTCAACCCGCAACGCGCGGCCTATACTTGCCTTTCGATAATTCGGCCAC
>JAUHWV010000027.1 GCA_030427335.1 Gammaproteobacteria bacterium
TACAGCTACTTTAAAACGGACTTCCCAGAGACTTTCCAAACCGCGCGCGAAATCCGTGATGAGATCAAGCAGCGCGGTTGGGAGACCGTCGTGGCGTTCCAAACACGAAACCCCATGCACCGCGCGCACGAAGAGCTGTGCCGTATGGCAATGGAGCGTTTAAACGCAGACGGCTGCGTTGTGCACATGCTACTGGGCAAACTGAAAGCCGGTGATATCCCAGCTGATGTGCGCGATGCCTGCATTCGCAAAATGGTCGATGTCTACTTCCCGCCGAATAGCGTCATGGTATCCGGTTACGGTTTCGACATGCTCTATGCGGGGCCACGCGAAGCGGTACTGCACGCCGTATTCCGCCAGAACATGGGCGCCACGCACCTAATTGTGGGTCGTGACCATGCCGGTGTGGGCGATTACTACGGCGCGTTTGATGCGCAAACGATCTTCGATGAGCAAGTACCTCAAGGTGCACTTGAGATCGAGATTTTCAAAGCAGACCACACAGCTTATTCAACCAAATTGGGCCGTGTCGTTATGATGAACGAAGCCGAAGATCACTCCAAAGAAGACTTCATCTTACTGTCGGGCACCAAAGTGCGTGAGATGCTGGGTAATGGTATTGCGCCACCACCCGAGTTTTCGCGCCCAGAAGTCGCTGAAATCTTGATCAAGCATTATCAGCTCGAAGACGCGAAAGCGTAATTGGCCGCTTAATTGGTTCCTTGGCGTACGCCAAGGAGCCTCTTGATCGTCTCATCCACCTAAAGATTAAGCGCACTGTGAAGTTTGTATCATTGATCTAAGATCGCACCAGACTCCCACGCGATTTATCTGATCTAGAGCGCCGACAACATGTGCGCTAAGTTCAGAGTATCCATTGTTAAACCACGCCCAACAATCGTCCAGTTTAAGTTTGAGATTTGAGGCCAAGCTCAGCGTTTTTAGACTGATCATCCGACGGTAGATCTTCGATGTATTGAAGGTCTTCGGTGCGTTCAAGATTACGCAGATCTTTGGAGCGCCACCAAGCGATCAAAACCACAAGGCCTGTACACGCTGCACCCGTAATAACGGCAGGCACCACGCCCAGCCAAGCCGCCGCCGCACCGCCGCGAAGATCCCCGAGCTCGTTAGAAGACGCAATAAAAAGTGAGTTCACCGCATTCACCCTGCCGCGAAGGGCATCGGGTGTGGCTAAGTGAATGATGCTGGTGCGAAGTATCACACTGATCATATCGGAGGCGCCGTAAACAAAAAGCGCCAGCAAGCTTAACCAGTAGATTTCAGATAACCCAAACACCAGAATCGATAAAGTAAATAGCGCCAACGCAATGAATAAAGAGTTGCCTGCATGCGGCCCACTGCCCCACTTCGAGATGATCAAGCCGGCTACAACGCTGCCAAGTGCTGGCATCGCTCGCATGTAACCCAAGCCTTCGGGGCCAACTTGCAGGATATCCATGGCATAAATCGGTAATAGCACCATGACGCTGCCGGCCATAATGGCGAATAGGTCAACGGCCATAGAGGGAAACACGTAAGGGTTGCGCCAAACAAAATCGATGCCCAGAACCAAGTCGCGCCACTCACGTTTGGTGCTCTTGGTAACCTTAGGTTCGTCAATCAAGGTGATCGCAACGAAAGCTAAAATCATCATTGAAGCGATGATCCAGTAGATGGCGACGTCAAACCAGGCCAGCAGGTAGCCCGCCACAAAGGGGCCGGCCGTCATGGCGGTCGTCCAAACTGTGCTCGATACCGACACCGCATGTGAAACTTGATTTTTATGAACGATGCCCGGCAAGATCGACTGAATAGCGGGGCCTACAAAGGCGCGAGCGCAAGAATTCAGCAGTAATAAAACATAGATGATCCCAACGCTGTCCACGCCATCTCTCAGCACCCATGCCAAATAAAAGTAAATCGACATTTGCGTGGTAATGGTCACTTGCAGAACGCGTCGCCGGGGTACATTGTCTACCACCCAGCCAGAAATCAGGAATAGCCCCCATATCGGAACGATTTGAGTTAAGCCAATGTAGGCAAGATCGAGCGCATCGCCCGTGGCTTCGTAGATGTGCCAGCCAACGGCAACCGCCAGGCTCGTGACCGACAAACTCAAACACACCCGCAGCATCAGGTAGAGTAAAAAATTGCGATTCTGCAGCAGTGCTTGGGTTGCACTCATAGAGTGGTTTTCTCTCAGGTGTGGGTACCATTCGGCGCGGACACACCTTATTCGACCGCTTTGGCAAAAGCAATGGGGATTTACTGACTGAAATCAGAGGCCAGCTTCGATCTAGCGGAATCCGCGTACGATACCCGCTAAGCCACAATTAGGAGGCGCTTTGACTGGACGCGATTGGCGGGGCTTTCGGCGAGAATGTCTGAGCGCAAGGCGAAGCCTGAAGCGAGTTTCGCAGCCGCCGCCATTAGCGGGAAGGAAGCCGAACCGTGGCGTGGGGGTATCGTCGCTTGGTTTATCCTACCAATAGTGGCGGCTCTTGGACGACATTGACGCATAGGTATTTTATGCTGGATCAACAACGAAGCTGGAAAATGCGTCCCTACACTGGCAACCGATCACCTTAGTGTTTAAAGTCTTCTCAATTAAAGATACCTGAGGATCAAAACATGTCGACCATTGGAACCCCTTTTTCGAGTACCGCTACCAAGGTGTTGCTGTGTGGATCCGGCGAACTTGGCAAGGAAGTGGTGATTGCGCTGCAAAGGTTGGGGGTAGAGGTGATCGCCTGTGATCGTTATGCCAACGCACCGGCAATGCAGGTTGCGGATCGTAGTTACGTGTTCTCAATGCTCGACGGCGATGAGTTGCGCCGAGTGATCACAACAGAGAAGCCAGACTATATCGTGCCAGAGATCGAAGCTATCGCGACGGCGACCCTGGTTGAGCTTGAGAGCGAGGGTTTCAACGTGGTACCTACCGCCAAGGCAGCGCAACTCACCATGAACCGCGAGGGGATTAGAACTCTCGCAGCTGAGACTTTGGGGCTACCTACATCAGCCTACCGCTTTGCCGATACCTATGGGGATTTTCAGATGGCCGTAATTGAGATTGGCTTTCCCTGTATTGTGAAGCCGATTATGAGCTCGTCGGGCAAAGGCCAAAGCATGGTTAAAAGTGAGGCCGATATCGAGAGATCGTGGCAATACGCGCAAGAAGGTGGCCGAGCTGGCGCGGGGCGCGTGATCGTCGAGGGCTTCGTTGATTTCGACTACGAAATCACTCTGCTGACAGTACGGCACCGAGATGGAACAAGCTTTTGTGACCCGATTGGGCACCGACAAGAGGATGGTGATTACCAAGAATCCTGGCAACCACAAGCGATGTCAGCCAAGGCACTAGCTCGATCTCAGGAAGTGGCGAAAGCGGTTACCGATGCGTTGGGCGGGCGCGGTTTATTTGGCGTCGAACTGTTTATTAAAGGCGATGACGTTTGGTTTAGCGAAGTCTCGCCCCGCCCTCATGATACCGGCATGGTGACACTTATCTCTCAGGATTTATCTGAGTTTGATTTACACGCAAGAGCCTTTTTGGGTCTACCGATACCGCTCATACGGCAGCATGGGCCATCGGCTTCGGCTGTGATTTTGGTCGAAGGTAACTCAACCAAAACTACCTTTGGCAACTTGGGTGCTGCTCTGAGCGAGGTCGATACCGACCTACGTCTTTTTGGCAAGCCCGAGGTCGCCGGAAAGCGGCGGATGGGTGTCGCGCTCGCGCGAGATGATAGTACCGACGCAGCGCGCACGAAGGCAGCTAGATCCGCCAGCGCGGTAACGGTGTCACTGGATTAGAGTAAGAACCAGCCCACGATACCCGCACGCCACAATTAGTAGGCGCTTTAACTGGACGTGATTGATACGGAGCGATCCGAGTCGAGGCAGACCATTGGCTACCTCTGACCCATGAGAACCAACAAGCGATATCCGCTAAGCCACAATTAGGAGGCGCTTTGACTGGACGCGGTTGGCGGGATCTTTCGGCGAGAATGTCTGAGCGAAAGGCTTAGCCTGAAGCGAGTTTCGCAGCCGCCGCCATTAGCGGGAAGGAAGCCGAACCGTGGCGTGTGGGTATCGCACGTTGGTTCAAACTCTAGATATTGCCGCATCTATAAGTAGCTTACTGCTGGGGTCAGACTCTGCGAATCTGACTCCAGCAGTAAGCCGAGTGGAGGCAGCCTATTTCAAGCAGGCGCGCACACGACAGGACGTCGTTTGCGCGAGCGTGCCACGGATGGCCTTGAAGCGTTCCGCGTAAATAGGCTGCGACGCGAGGCGAATTGAGATATGTCAGGCAAAGGGGGCAGAATCTGCGATTCTGACCCCAGCGGTAGCCGACAATAGCCTGTATCGCCCGCTGGTTCAGCTTTAGATCATTGTCACTAACGCCAGCACCCTACCAGATGGGTCAGGCTCGTCGAGCCTGACCTGCTGCGGCGCCGGGTGCTGCCTGAGGGCCACGAATCAAACCACCTGGTGTTGGCCCCTGCATTTGGCCATCCGCAAAGGTCACGACACCGGATTTGATGGTAGCCACATAGCCATCGGCCTTTTGCAAAAGGCGTTTACCGCCAGCGGGTAGATCAGCCGCCACCCAGGGCTCACCCAGCTTGATGGCATCGAGATCAATCACGTTCAAGTCTGCTAGATAGCCTGTTTCAATCACGCCGCGATCGTTCAAGCCATAGACACGCGCGGTATCTCGGCATTGGCGCTGGATGGCGTATTCTAAGGATAAACGGCCACGTGCACGGTTTTTGACCCAATGTTCCAACATGAAAGTCGATGCCGCCGCGTCGCAGATCGTGCCGCAGTGTGCGCCGCCATCAGATAGCGAGTTAACGCAATCTTCAGAGCGCAAAGGCTCTTCTAAGAAGTTGTAGTTACCATCAGCCCAGTTGAGCAAGGGGAAGTAGATAAACCCGTTGCCCTCGTTGCGCATCAAAACTTCGTAGGCGTATTCTGCTGGATCCATGCCGGCTTTTTCAGCAAGCCCAGCAATCGATTCTTCGTACGTTGGCTCATAGCTGAAGCCCTCACCCATCTCGTAGAGCATGTTGAACGCGAAGGTCATCAAATCGATCACCATCTGTAAATCAGGGTCAAGCACAACGTTCTGCTCGCTGATGAGCTTAGCTTTGAACTCAGGATCGTTCAGTAAAACCCACTTTTCTTCCCAGGGCTTATCTAGGATAGCCTGCCAGCTGGGTTTGGCATAGAAGGGGTGGAATGAGGCTTGAAAGCCCAGAATCAAGCCCGTTGCGCGCATCGAGACCTGAGCCAAAATGTTGGCGCCTTTAGCGTTTTGCTCGCGCATCTGTTTGAGCATCTCGTCGAAGGGCATCGCTTTAATTGGCGACTGGAGTGCCGTGAAAGTTACGGGCACCTTGTTATCGCGGCTCAGATCGCCCATCCATTCGAACTCATTCCATTCGGGCACCAAATCGCTCGAGAGCTCAAACACGCCGTGGCCTACCTTGCCCATGGCGGCACCGATGGCGAGCAACTCTTCGGCCGTAGCATTGGTGCCTGGGACCACTTCGCCATCGACGGATTTATGCAATACAGTTCGTGAGGTAGAGAATCCCAAGGCGCCGGCGCGCAAGCCGTCTTCGACGATTTGGGCCATGCGTGCGATATCGGTATCGGTTGGGTTCTCGTGGGCTTCATCGCGCTCGCCCATAACGTAGGCACGCACCGCGCCGTGTGGTACCTGAGCAGCGATGTCAATGGTACGGGGCCGTTCTTCCAGTGCATCTAGGTATTCGGGAAAGCTCTCCCAGTTCCAGGTCATACCTTCGGCCAGTGCAGAACCGGGAATATCTTCTACCCCTTCCATCAGACCAATCAGCCAATCGCGTTTTTTCGGGTCGGCCGGTGCAAAGCCCACGCCGCAGTTACCCATTACGATCGTGGTAACACCGTGCCAAGAGGAAGGCGCCATTTCTGAGTCCCAGGTGGCTTGGCCATCGTAGTGCGTGTGGATGTCTACGAAGCCGGGCGTCACGATCTTGCCGGTGGCGTCGATTTCTTTGGCGCCCGCCCCCAAGTTTTCGCCGATCGCAGCAATGCGATCGTTGGTTACGCCCACATCAGCCTTGTAGGGCGTGCCACCATTGCCATCTACGATGGTGCCGCCGCGAATCACTAAATCAAACATATCTCTACCTCTATTATTTTTTGTATGTTCTCGCGCCCTGTCCCGAGTGTAGACGCGCTGATATACGAGTTACGTTAAATCACCAAGCCCTAAGGGTGCTTAACCTTTATAGTGCTGTCAATGTCACTATGAGACAACACAAGGCCTAACCTTTTGAATTGGGTGACAACCTCGGCCTACGGAAATCCCTTCCTAAACTCGCGGCACACGATCAAACCAGGGTTGCGCCTGCTCTAACTGACCCGCCAATGAATACAGAAGCGCCTCGTTCCCAAAATCAGCGGCAAACATCGTGCCGATCGGCAAACCCGCCGCATTCCAGTAGAGCGGCACGGACATTGCCGGTGCGCCCGTAGCGTTGAATAACATCGTGAATGCGGAGTAGCTAACCACGTCCATCTCATACCCTTTATCCATGCGGGTGAGCGCGAGCTTGCCGAGATCGAGCGGTGGATTGGCAAGGGTCGGAGATAAGAGCACATCGTACTGTTGATGCAGGAGGCTCATATCGCGTCCCATTTGATGCACCGTTTGAACGGCTTTCAGGTAATCCGCAGCGGTGTTGTTCAAAGCCGCCTGATAGCGCAACCAAATCAGAGGTTCCAAATCGTTTTCGGTAACTTGTCGTTCTAATACGTGCTCGCGCGCTTTGACTTTGGCTACGGTACCCGCTGCCATGATATCGCCTGTCGCACCGAAAAAGGTGGCAGGGCTGATATCGAGCTCCACGGGTTCAACTACGTGACCTAAGGCTTCGCACAGCTTGGCCGTATGCATCACCGCATCAATGCAATCTGAGTGCACGGGCGTTCTAGAAACGGGTGTTGTAATCAGTCCGATGCGAAGCTGTTTAGGTGCCGTTTGCGATGCCGCCAAGAAAGACATATCGGGCGCTGGCGGACCACCGGCAGCACCGAGCTCGGGCCCTGCGGTTGCGTCAAGTAATGCCGCACTGTCGCGAACCGAGCGCGACACGCAGTGGGTCACGCTCATGACTTCGTGAATCGTCTTGGGGCCGCGCGGCGTGCGTGCGCGGCTGGGCTTCATGCCAAACAGACCGCAGCACGATGCGGGAATACGAATCGAACCGCCCCCATCGGTGGCATTAGCTAAGGGCAAAATCCCGGCTGCGACGGCAGCGGCTGAGCCACCAGACGATCCGCCCGTCGTCTTCGAAAGATCCCAAGGGTTGCGTGTATCACCGAATAATATCGACTCGGTGGTCGCCGTACCCCCAAACTCGGGGCTGGCGCTTTTTCCCATCATCAAAAAACCGGCGTCAAGGTACCGCTGCACCATGGTGTCCGAATAAGCAGCAACTTGGTCTTTAAAGAAACGGGAGCCCTCAGTCGTACGGGTTCCTTCTAACATCAAACCCAGGTCTTTGAGCAGGAAGGGCACCCCAGTAAAGGGCCCCGCCGGCAAACCCTGTGCGAGCTGTTTGCGGGCGTAATCGTAAAGCGGCTCCACAATGGCGTTCAGTTGCGGATTGACGCGCTGGGCTACGGCAATGGCTGTCTCAAGTACTTCAGACGCGCTGAAGTCACCCTTGCGGATGCCTTGCGCCAAGGCAAGGGCATCGAGCTTACGATAATCTTCGAACTTAAGTGTTGAACGACCCGATAATGCGAGTGAAATCGGTGTTTGGGTGAGGCCGGCCGCGGCGATACTCGCACCAAGAAAAGAACGTCTGTTTAGAGGCATGCTGCATCCCTTGTTGTTTTTCGCAAAACAATGCCGGAATGCGTCATGTGAGTAAACGTCTAGATGGCTTAGAGCTCGAGCATTTCCTTGTCGAGAACACTGGCATCATCCATTTTAGCTGCCATGAGCCCACGGACACGCTCTAGAGTGGAGGGATCCAAATGCTCCACAGCGAACCCCAACTGTGAACGGCCTGCGTGTTGTAGGTAGGCGTGCAGTTCAACGTCCCCGCCATCTGCTTCAAGCACGATGGTAAATGGCTCATTGTACTGGGCATCAAAATTAGGTGGTTCATCAATCGCCAAACCGTTCAAAGACAAATTCAAGAGCGTGCGGTGCCAAACAGAAGCCCCTTGACGAATCTCGCAGGTCATCTCGATGGGAACTCGAGCAAATCGGCGTCGCTCATTGTCAGACATGAGACTCTCCCTTTTAAGTGAGATTTAATATTGCAACACCTGATCCTAGATCGCAATGCTAAATTCGAGCCAGAGAGTGTTAACTCGATCGAGACGAGTCTCGGAGGCCTGATAGTGCCTGTTACCGCCTCATACTGCCTAGCCCGACCTTACTACCCAGTCCTATCTTACTGCCCGGTTCTCCCATACTGCCTGGTCCTACCCAGCACTGCATCGAAGCGCCTCGTGCCGCCACATTGAGCGGTACGAGGCACAGATTGGGCCGGCCTAATCTTTCAGCTTGCGGTACTTCACTCGCTTGGGCGCATTTGCCTGTGCACCCATACGCTTCTGACGATCCTCTTCGTATTCCGTGTAGTTGCCCTCATGGAACACAACACCGCCATCGTCTTCATAGGCCAGAATATGAGTTGCAACGCGGTCGAGGAACCAGCGATCGTGCGAAATCACCATGGCGCTGCCGGGGAAAGCCAAAATGGCTTCCTCGAGTGCACGCAAGGTTTCTACGTCTAGATCGTTGGTTGGTTCGTCCAGGAGCAATACGTTCGCGCCCTGCTTCAAGAGTTTGGCCAAGTGCAATCGGTTACGCTCGCCGCCAGACAGGTCTTTCACGAACTTTTGCTGATCCGTTCCCTTGAAATTAAAACGGCCAACGTAGGAGCGCGAGTTGGTCTCGTACGTACCGATACGCATGATGTCGAGGCCGTCTGAGATTTCCTCCCACACGGTTTTATTACCCTGCAGATCATCGCGTGATTGATCAACATAGGCGATTTGTACGGTTTCGCCCACTTCGATCTCGCCGCCATCGGGTTGCTCTAAGCCCACCAGCATTTTGAACAAGGTCGACTTACCCATACCGTTAGCACCGATGATGCCCACAATGCTGCCTTTCGGTACAGTGAAGGTCACATCGTCGAAGAGCAAACGGTCACCGAAGGTCTTGCGCAGGTTGCGAACCTCTATCACCTTGTCGCCCAAGCGTGGTCCTGGCGGAATATAAATTTCGTTCGTCTCATTGCGAGTTTGGAACTCTTGCGACTGCAGTTCGTCAAATCGGGCCAGACGCGCCTTGCTCTTACTCTGACGGCCTTTGGCGTTACTGCGCACCCACTCCAGTTCGGCTTTGATGGCTTTCTGATGCGACGCCTCTTGGCGCTTCTCTTGCTCTAGGCGTTTCTCTTTGGCATCCAGCCAGTCTGAGTAATTACCCTCATAGGGGATACCACGCCCTCGGTCGAGTTCCAAAATCCAACCCGCGGCGTTGTCCAAGAAATAGCGGTCGTGAGTAATCGCGACCACGGTGCCCGGGAAGTCATGCAAGAAGCGCTCAAGCCAAGCCACACTCTCGGCATCCAGGTGGTTGGTCGGCTCGTCGAGCAAGATCATATCGGGCTTGGACAACAACAAACGGCACAGTGCAACTCGGCGGCGTTCACCCCCTGAAAGGGTCGTCACGTCTGCGTCCCACGCGGGTAAGCGCAGGGCGTCAGCGGCAACCTCTAGTGTGTGATCCAGATTGTGGGCGTCGGTTGCTTGGATGATATCCTCTAGCTGAGCCTGCTTTTTCGCCAGCGCATCAAAGTCGGCATCCGGTTCAGCGTAATCGGCATAGACTTTCTCGAGTGCGGCTAAGGCATCGATTGCGTCTTGAACGCCCTCTTCCACGTTACCCCGCACAGTTTTGGCAGGATCTAGCTGAGGCTCCTGCGGCAAGTAGCCAATCTTGATCCCAGGTTGTGGGCGCGCTTCGCCCAGAATATCGGTGTCGATACCCGCCATGATTTTAAGCAAGGTCGACTTACCCGATCCGTTCAAACCCAATACGCCGATTTTGGCACCTGGGAAAAACGACAGTGAGATATCTTCAAGAATTTTGCGCTTGGGTGGCACAATTTTGCCAACCCGATTCATCGTAAAAACGTATTGTGCCACGGCACTCTCCAAATCTGCGTTACTGTGACAAAGGGGTCGGAGTCGACTCCAACCCCCTCGTAATTTGAGAGGCGTAGTTTAACGTAAATCTGGCTTGCTCGCGTGGCTTAAGCCACGAATATTTTCAGAGAGCGGACAGTGGCAACCGTAAAAATGCTCTGCCTAAACTGGATTGACCGCGAATGAGCGAGTGACACTCGGTGTCACCCGTCACAATGCTGAGTCAGATGCTAGTAGCTCAAAGCGTCTTAACAAACTCTGCCAGATTCTGTATGTCTTTGTCGCTCATTGGTTTTGCTACGCTCCACATCAATGCACTCTGCGAACCCAATGTGCCACCGTCTCGATAAGTCGAGAGCTTCGACGTAATGTCTTCAACCGATTGACCTGCCAGCTTCGGCCCCACGCCGCCTTCACCACCCGCTCCATGACAGGCGATGCATTGCGCATAGTACTCTTTGCCCAACTCAGCGGGTGAAGCTTTCTTTTTTGCCTCGCGCTTTGCTTGAGCGACCTCGAGCACCGTACCTTCTTCTTCAACCGTCTGCTCGTAGCAGTCATCAACACACAGATTGCCGTTACCGGACCACGCTGGATTATTCGCCTCCATCGCGTAATACAACAACGCTGTCATACCAATGCAAAAAATAACTATCGGGTTCCTCATGCTTCTTTCTCCAAATCCCATTTACAACGACGTTCATTTGCCAATGTTTGATTGGTCTGTTTTCTTAACAGCAAAAGCCAACTATCACCTCGCCTATCGGCGTCGTAAAAAACGCTCGCGGTAAAAAAGACCATGAATAAAAGTCCTAAATGCGCAGCCGCGCTCCATCCGAAATAAATCAAGCTGCCGACATAAGATGCAAATGCCCCGCTCCATCCTGTGGCGAGTATCACCATAATCATAAAGCGGCTCGCGGGGTCCGGTATATGTCGTAAAGGGTTAAGATTATGGTCGAACATGTATTGATAACTACGGTACAGGGTTAATCCAAAATGCTTCATTCTTTATCTCCAGCTTGTTTTGCGAAATGTTCGTAATAGGATTGTTCCCAATCCCAATGCTTACGGGACTCAATCATATGTGGATGTTGTGTAAGTGGGTCTCTGGGCGTCTTTTTTTCCTCATCATCCAGGATGCGTTCTATTCGTTTGTCCATTTTAAGCCCTCAACCTGCTTTTCCTTTTCAAATTAGATCTGAACTTCAGTGCATGTGATATCTGTATCCGAAAACACAAATCTGCCCAAATTACCTCGAGTCCTTGTCGCATTTCGCGTCTAGCGAGCGTCCTACATCGGCCCAACTTTAATACTTTTTAACTAAAAATCCCGCGCCGAAAGAAATGCAAGCGCTCAACTGAGAGAACCGTTCGCTTACGACTCTTTCTGCAACAAGATTCAAGTTTCGAAGTACTAAGACATGTGAATAGCACGGCACCAAAAACCGCTGTTCATCTGAGCCCTTGCATTTCAGGGTCGCCCGAAAAAATTTCTTGGGCACTTTTCAGGATAAATGCTTAGAGTGAGCTGGGTGCTCGCTTATAAAGATTTGCAGGAGAGACAACTTCAGCTGCATAAGCTACAGCAATCTCTCGCAGAACGCTATCTTATTCGAGCACAATACAAACATGTTGATGGAAGAATGAAAACACATCGGCTGAATGCAAAAACGCATCGAATGTATATTCGCTGATTCTGGCGCCATAGCAGCACTTCGAAATCGCCCCTTGCAAAATCAAGGCGAGCCCGAGATACAGCTCGTGAAATAAAAACCAAGATTTTCTAGAACTTCACAGGGCGATAGGAGGCTCGTCCACAACGAGCGAAGATTCGGCAGCCTCAGGCGCGTAAGCTTCAGTAAAAGCCTCGAGTTTCCAATCGGTTTCGGAGCTCACTTGCGCGATATGAAAAAGCGCATCGCCCTCGTAGGCGAGCGGAAGGTTCGTTCGACCAATGACGATGCCAGCTTGATCCGCTACCACGGCCACCTCTTGAGTGCCGAGCGGATCGGCAATGATACCGATCACCTGCCCTTCCTCTACCAGTTCGCCGAGCGAGACTAAGACGCGCAGCACGCCGCTATCAGGCGCGCGGACCCACGCGGTTTTTTCGCTGATCATGGGCGGCCTGCTGCGGGCTCGACTCTTCCGCAGCATGCCAATGTGACGCATCGCGTTTAGGATGCCTTTAACGCCAGCTCGAATGTAAATTTCATCAAAGCGTAAAGCCTCACATGACTCATAAAGCAAAACCGGCACACCGCGCTCAGCACAGGCCTGACGCAGTGAACCGTCCCGAATGCGTGCGTTAATAGCAATAGGGGCGCCAAATGCATTAGTCATCGCCAGGGTTTCGGGATCAAGCAAGTTGGCGCGAATCTGCGGAAAATTACTTCGATGCCGCGCACCAGTATGCAAATCAATACCGTGCGTGCAGTGCGATACAATTTCACTCATAAAGGTTTCAGCGATACGAGCAGCCAGAGAACCACTTGCGGAGCCCGGAAAGCTGCGGTTGAGGTCGCGGCCGTCTGGCAGTTCGCGGGTTTGGTTAACAAAGCCGTAAACGTTAACAATGGGAATGGCAATGAGTGTGCCACGCAGCTTTTTAAGCATCTGACTCATGAGCAGGCGACGGATAATCTCTACGCCGTTGATTTCGTCACCGTGGATCGCCGCACAGACAAATAAGGTAGGCCCCGGTTTCGGTCCCCGCACCACGTTGATGTTGAGACTTAAACTATCCTGAGTGTAGACCGGCGCCACAGGGATATTCACGATTTGTCTCGTGTTGGGTAAGATTTCCACACCCCCAATTACCATGACGTCTGCGTTTGTGCTCATACGTGTACAATCTCAAAAATGAAAAACTCAACTAACAACCTTATAAAGGGGTCGGAGTGCACTCCGCTCCTCTCACCTGACTCACCATCCGAAGCCGCAACATCGTGTTGAGCTAACTACGAAGGGGGCGGGGTTTACTCGACCCCTTCGTCACCGACTAGCTTCGTCAAGCTACCCTTTCGCGTGACCGCGTAAGGTCAGCGGTTTCGCATGATCTTCAACAAACCGAATGATCTTGCCCGCCACGTTGATTCCGGTGGACTCCTCAATGCCACGCAAACCCGGCGAGGAATTGACCTCCATCACCAGCGGTCCGCGAGAGCTTCGCAAAATATCCACGCCCGCCACATGCAAGCTCATCGCCTGAGCCGCTTTAATCGCGGTCTTGCGCTCCGCGGGCGTTAACTTGGTGACCATCGCGGAACCGCCCCGATGCAAATTCGATCGAAACTCGCCGCTTTGCGCGGTGCGCTCCATGGCGGCAACCACTTTTCGGCCGATCACGAAACAACGGACATCCGAGCCACCGGCTTCTTTAATAAATTCCTGAACCAAGAAATCCGCTTTTAATTCACAGAAGGCGTCGATAACCGACTCCGCCGCCTTGGCCGTCTCGGCCAAGACCACCCCCCGGCCCTGAGTGCCCTCGAGCAGTTTAACCACCAAGGGTGCGCCGCCCACCAATTTGATCAACTCGCGGGTATTGTGCACATCGTGGGCAAAGCCGGTTTTCGGCATGCCGATCCCTTTACGCGATAGCAGCTGCAGAGCACGCAGCTTTGAGCGTGAACGACCTAGAGGGATAGACCCAGTTAAACAATACACCCCCATCATCTCGAACTGCCGTATCACCGCAGCACCGTATGTCGTAACAGACGCACCAATGCGCGGTATTACGGCGTCATAGCCCTCGAGTTTTTCACCTTGATACCAGATCGCGGGGCTCGAGCTGGTGATATCCATATAGCATTTCATATGGTCGATTACGCGCACTTCGTGATGGCGCGCCTTAGCGGCCTCGACCAAACGCCGAGTGCTGTACAACCGAGGGTTGCGGGAAAGAATGGCTATTTTCATAAAAATCTCTAAAAGCGGCCGCTTGCGGTGCGGCGATTACAGGAGTATCTGATGTCTCCTCTGATTCGGCATTGTCGCACACGCACTACAATCCACCTATAAGGCGAAGTTCGTGAATTTTGCGCTTTGCGATGATCTCGTCGGCTCGGCAGTAAGAGTCGAACAAGGCCATCGAAAACACGACGCCGGCTCGGGTCATACTCTTCGAATCTGACCCACGGCGGCCACAAAAACGCTTGGCATCACAGGTCTAAGTGGCGATACTCCATTTTTCGAAGAAAAGAGCACATCAATGCCCGAAGTATTAACGGTTGGCTGGCGCGAGTGGTTAGCGCTACCCGAGTTAGGTATCGACAAAATCAAAGCCAAAGTCGATACAGGGGCTCGCACATCCGCGCTACATACCTTTTACATCGAGCCATTTATGAAGGGCGCCGAACACTGGGTTAAGTTTGGGGTGCATCCTATTCAAGGCGATTTAGAGACCGTGGTTCATTGCACGGCACCAATAAAAGACCAGCGTACCGTGCGGGATTCCGGGGGTCATGCGGAAGATCGTTTCGTTATCGATACGCTCATCAATCTGGGCGGGAAAACCTTTACGGCGGAACTCACACTCACCAACCGCGAGAATATGCGGTTTCGAATGCTCTTGGGTCGTACAGCACTACGGGGCCGCGCACTGGTCTCCCCTGGCAAATCGTATCTCTGCCAAAAACCCCAAAAGTGTAAGCACTAGACCCTCAGGGTTAGAAACCGAGCGCAATGAGTCTTGCCTCTTTAAACCAGAGGCATTAGCACCCACTGGACAGCTAAGCAGCAGGACGACAAAAATTTCAGCGCCCTCGGTCGAGCCGTAACGAAATTCGCTCACGGCGTGAGCTCCCAACTCGAACTCGAACACCAATGCAACAAGTGTGAAACATGCACAAAATGAGTGCAAAAAAGCGGTTATTTTCAGTAATCGTTTGGGGTAAAATCGCGCCTTCGTTAACGAGGCCCCAGCGCCACCCACTCAGGAAGCCAACATGTTTGAATCCACGATGAACATCGCCGATTTTGATGCCGAACTCTGGGCAGCTATTCAAGAGGAAAACCAGCGTCAGGAAGATCACGTCGAGCTGATCGCCTCTGAAAACTACGCAAGCCCCCGGGTAATGCAGGCGCAGGGCTCTAAGCTAACCAACAAGTATGCCGAAGGCTACTCGGGTAAGCGCTACTATGGTGGCTGTGAATTCGTTGATAAAGCGGAAGATCTGGCAGTTGAGCGGGCAAAAGCCCTGTTTGGCGCTGCCTATGCCAACGTGCAACCGCACTCAGGCTCGCAAGCTAACTCAGCGGTGTTCCTGGCACTGCTTCAGCCCGGCGATACGATTCTGGGAATGAGCTTGGCAGACGGTGGCCACCTGACTCACGGCGCTAAACCCAACTTCTCGGGCAAGCAGTACAACGCAGTGCAGTACGGTTTGAACAAAGAAACAGGCGAAGTCGATTACGATCAAGTCGAAGCGCTGGCGCTTGAGCACAAGCCTAAAATGATCATCGCGGGTTTCTCGGCCTACTCACGCGTAATGGATTGGGCGCGGTTTCGCGAGATCGCAGATAAAGTGGGTGCGTACTTGTTGGTAGATATGGCGCACATCGCAGGCCTAGTCGCTGCAGGCGTATACCCCAACCCGGTTCCTTTTGCGGATGTCGTGACGTCAACGACGCACAAAACGCTGCGCGGCCCACGTGGCGGCATCATCTTGGCGCGTGAGAACGAAGAGCTGCACAAGAAATTTAACTCAGCGGTATTCCCCGGCGGCCAAGGCGGCCCTTTGATGCACGTCATCGCAGCGAAAGCCGTGAGCTTCCTAGAAGCACAAAGCCCTGAGTTTGTTGACTATCAAAAGCAGGTCGTTGCGAACGCACGAACGATGGCCGCTACGTTCATGGAGCGTGGTTTCAAGATCGTATCGGGAGGCACCGACAACCACTTGATGCTCGTTGATCTGATTGGCAAAGAGTATACCGGTACGGACGCCGACGCTGCATTGGGTGCCGCCAACATCACCGTAAACAAGAACGCGGTGCCTAATGACCCTCGCTCGCCTTTCGTGACCTCTGGTTTGCGCGTTGGCACACCTGCGATTACGACTCGTGGTTTTAAAGAGGCCGAAGTCGTCAGGCTCACCAACTGGATGTGCGACGTTCTTGACTCTCTGGATGCGGGCAACTCAGAGCAAGTGATTGCCGAAATCAAAGAGAAAGTTGTGGCGCTTTGCCGCGAGTTTCCGGTTTACGGCTAGATGTCTTTCTGCCTGCGCTCGCTCGAGCGCAGGCGCTACCCCCCTAAATCTTCGCATACCTTATCACGCCGCCCACGGTAGCACTATCACACGATCTCTCTATCCACGATCGTAATACACTCTTAAGCTCTTAAATATGTTACGGCACGCAAGCCCTCACACCCGTCATCCGTATTGAATCACTGACAACAAGCCAATCGCGCCGTACAATTGACCTCAACCCAACAGTGAGTCCTTGCATGTTCCAACCTACACTGTCTTTTATGATCAAATCACCCTGGCATATTATTGCCTTGGGTTTTGGCTCTGGCCTCTCTAAAAAGGCGCCCGGCACCGTGGGCTCCCTCGCGGCGCTTCCGCTCGCGATCGCCATAAGCCAGCTGCCCATGTGGCTAGCGGGGCTCGCGATACTCGCCGCGCTCGTGATCGGGACACAGGCGTGCACCGTGACATCACGCGCCATGGGTGAACATGACCATGGCTCCATCGTGGTCGATGAATTTGCCGGCATGTTTATCACATTTACGGTCTTGCCATTCGAGCCACTCTGGTGGATCGCCGGATTTGCGACCTTCAGGTTGCTCGATATTGCCAAGCCCTGGCCGATCAATAGCCTAGACAAGAAGGTGAAGGGCGGGTGGGGAATTATGTTAGATGATGTCATCGCAGGCTTCATGAGCGCCTGCGCTTTGGTATTTGCCCAGAATTTGCTCTAAGCCAGAATTCCCAACGAAACCAGGCAACAACGCCAACAAGGTAAGGATTGCGGATTCGAGGTTAACTACGCACTCAATTATTCTAAGTTCGGCTGCCAAGGGCCGGGCTAACTCCGTTGAAGCGCGTATTAGTGCAACAGCACTAATGACCGGTAATTCGAGGTGACTGATGACCACTAACGCGGCTTATCAAGTCGCCTTCGTCGACTCAACCTGCTACACTTCGCGCTCTTTGTGGAATATAGATCCCAGTGCCCGTTAAGTTTATCGCTAAATCTCGTCTACCAACCGCCATCGGTGAATTCACGATGCACGGCTTCGATGACCCAGACTCCGGTAAAGAACACGTTGTCCTTACAATGGGCGACGTTGGTAATGGTGAGCCGGTACTGGCGCGAATCCATTCCGAGTGCCTAACGGGTGATGCCCTATTCAGCCTGCGATGCGATTGCGGCAGCCAGCTCAACAAAGCGCTCAATGATATCGCTGCAGCAGGCCGTGGTGCCTTGTTCTACTTGCGCCAGGAAGGTCGAGGTATCGGCTTGATCAACAAAATTCGCGCTTACGATCTTCAGGATCACGGCGCGGACACCGTAGAAGCCAATGAGCAGCTTGGCTTTGGTGCAGACCAACGAGATTACACTTTACTCAAGCCGATGTTCGAGCACTTAGGTATTAAGTCCGTTATCTTGATGACCAACAACCCTCGCAAGCTCAATGCGCTGGCGGATATGGGAATCCACGTGACCGAACGCCGTGAAATTCATACAGGCGAAAACCCGCATAACGAAAAGTACCTTCAAACCAAGGCCGGCAAGTTAGGCCACCTATTCAACTGAACGTTTGGCTCAAATGAGTACAAACAGTCGCAATACTGCACTAAGTGA
Source organism: Gammaproteobacteria bacterium (assembly GCA_030427335.1). Lineage (GTDB taxonomy): Bacteria > Pseudomonadota > Gammaproteobacteria > Pseudomonadales > Halieaceae > Aequoribacter. Next base: position 18,061 of record JAUHWV010000027.1, read on the forward strand.
CCAAGTAAAAGAGCACGCGCTCAACGAGACCAAAGCGTGGGTGCAGGAATTTGTGATCCGACACAACCTGTGCCCCTTCGCGCGCAAGCCGTTTGAGGCTGATCAAGTAAGATTCGTCTGCACTGATGCCCCAGATGATGCAGCTCTACTCCACGCACTGGCACAAGAGTTTGAACTGCTGCTGAACGATAGTGCAATTGAGACCACACTAATCATCGTACCCAACGCGCTCGAGACTTTCCCCGATTATTGGGAATTCATTGCACTTGCCGAGGCGCTCATCGAAAGCTTGAGCCTCGAGGGCGTGTTTCAAATCGCCACCTTCCACCCTGAATATCAGTTCGAGGGTACTGAGCCTGACGCCCCGGAGAACCGAACTAACAGGTCGCCATATCCAACCCTACATCTATTGCGCGAGTCCAGTCTCGAACACGCAATCGCAAATCACCCCGACGTGACCGAGATACCCGAGAACAACATAAAACATATGAGAGCCTTGGCTGACTGAGAGGCCGATATCCATCAAAAGAAATAAATCGCGATATCCACCGCTATCAAAATAATGATGATCCACTCCAAAAACGCGGCATGCTTGTGATGCTGTTCTTCGGCCAACATATCCAACATGTTTTGCAGGGTCGCTAACTTTTTACCTAAGATTTCGATGCGCTGCTGCAAATCCAGATACTTGGCCAAACGAACATACAGAGATTCGAGCTCAGGGTAATCCCAAAAGAACTCTGGAGTATCCAGCAAGCCAAAATGCAAGTTGATATCGTTGATGGTGCTTAGCAGAGAGCCACGCGTTTGCGAGACGGCTTTGCGGGTTAGGGGGATTTTGCCAGTGGCTGCAAGCTGGTTAGGGATATCCGCAGTTTGATTGATTACGCCCAAGGCGAGATCTTCAAAGTACATTACCTTCGCCGATTGCGCGAACGCGTGACTCAAGGCGAGTTTCACCAAGGTGTCGTCGCTGGGTAACGTCAGCAAGTCATGCAGTACCGCAAAGGCCTCTCCCTCCGCCACTTGCCACGCGTATTGCTCCATGGGTACGGACCCTTTGCCCTCAACCACAACTTCGCTAATCTGGGAAACGATCTGTTGCCGGTCGTCTTCGCTCACACCCCAAGAAACCAAAACACCGTAATCAAACAGCCAGCTTTCACCACTCAGTGTTTTGATTCCGCAGGCGTCTCGGTACCGTACGGCGCCCATGCCTTCAACCAAAGCAGATGAGAGCATCGATAGCTCGAGGTCACGACCTAATACGGTGACGGTGATACCTTTTTTTACTTCTTGATTCATTATTTCTTTTCTCTTCTGCGCTCTTGCGACTGACAACGAATTGTTAACTTCCGAGTTCTGACATCCAAATCTCAACTCGACTTTACTAACCATGGATAGCCGACCACTAACCAGTTGCTACCGACTACCGACTACCGACTACCGACTACCGACTACCGACTACCGACTACCGACTACCGACTACCGACTACCGACTACCGACTACCGACTACCGACTACCGACTACCGACTACCGACTAATAAAATGTTCATTCCCACAGCGGCAACCTTCCTACTCACGGGGAACGTCGCATCTCTCGCGTGCGTGAGCCTACAACCTTGATGCTCAACGATAGCCTACTTCCTCAAGATGACAGCCGATCGCAGGCGTTGCACACCAAAGGCCGACATCTTATCGAAGTCGTCTTTCGCGATAGGAATGTGCTGGCAGTCGACTGCGGCCTGCTCGTTTTCATCGATATCCGGGTCGTGTACGAACAGACAATCCTCATCGATACCCGTTACCACCACCCAGTGGGGTGCCTTTTTGCCGTCCAGCCGATACGTGCTCACCAGAACAAGCACGGCAGCACCTTGTTCTATATCCTCTGCCATGGCCTCCAGTGTGAAGGGCTCATAAACCACCGATACCGCTTGCCTCAGACATTCCTCTACGAAACCTTCG
>JAUHWV010000203.1 GCA_030427335.1 Gammaproteobacteria bacterium
TTATGAGTTTGTTATTCATGACTTACACGGGCGTCATGAGCAATATGGCACCCTTCGCGATGGGGCGGGGTTTGAGTGCGGATGAGGCCGCACTGTTGATTTCGGCCATAGCGGTTGCCGGAATCGGTGGTAAGCTTATTTTTGGTGCGGTAGCGGATAAAATTGACCTTAGGTTCGGTTTGGCTGCATCCATGATCACGGTAATCATGAGCATGTTGGTTTTGCTTTCTATGACGGGATACAACGCATTGATGCTCGGTGCTGCGCTGCTCGGTTTGGCGGCGGGCGGCATGTTGCCTGTATGGGGATCTATTCTCGCGGTGTTGTTTGGCTCGGCAAACTACGGTCGAGTTATGGGAATGATGAATCCCTTGATTATGCCGCTAACCCTCGTGGGAGCGCCCTTGGCCGGTTATATATTCGATACGCGTGGCGCCTACGATGGCGCGTTTCTTTTGTTCGCGGGAGGGCTTTGCATCGGCTTAGCGCTCTTGTTCGCAATCGACATGAATAAACGAGCAGAAGGTTGATTCAATTGCTCCTCGGGGATGACATGGAAAGCAGCAAGGTCGTTATTATAACGGGCGCCGGTGGCGGAATTGGCGAGGGTATCGCTCGGGTCTTTGCTCGCGATGGCTACACGGTAGTCGTTGCGGAGATTGACGAGACAAGTGGGCAGGCCGTCGCTGACTCGCTCAAAAGTGAAGGCGGAGAAGGCCGCTTCATCAAAACTGACGTGTCGGATTTAGATCAAGTGCGCGCTATGGTGTCCCTCACGCTCGAGGCCTATGGTCGAATCGATGTTTTGGTCAACAACGCCTATCCTACAGGCAAAGGAATGACAACAGTTGATCAGATCGACGATGCGCGTTTTGATCACTCCATGACGGCGGGGTTCGATGCGGTCAGAGTCGCCATGCAGGCAGTGTATCCGACCATGAAAGCTAAGCAGTGGGGCCGGATTATTAATATGTGTTCGCTCAATGGCGTCAACGCGCATGCGGGTACCATTGACTACAACTGCGCAAAAGAGGCCGTGCGCGCCCTAACTCGCACGGCGGCGGTGGAATGGGGTAGAGATGGTATTACTTGCAATGCCGTCTGTCCGGGTGCGATGAGCAAGGCGTTCAAACAGCGTATGGAAGAAATGCCTGAAGTGCTTGAGGGGATAACCAAAATGATTCCGCGCGGCTACAGTGGCGACCCAGAAGAGGATATTGCACCTGTTATCTTGTTCCTAGCGAGCGAAGGCGCGCGCTACGTCACCGGTAACACCATCCACGTAGATGGAGGCGGGCACATCAACGGTGTGCCCTGGAAGCCTTAGTTGAATTAACGCGCGTAGGCGGGCATGCCGAGTCCAAATATCGCGACCAGGTCTCGCATAACTTCGGTTACGCCACCACCGAAGGTGTTGATCTGGCACTTGCGGTATTCGTCTTCGAGTTCTCCCATTAAGACGGCGCCGCGACTTTCGCGTTTGATAACGCTGTTAGCGCCAATCACTTGCATTAGAGAGCGATACACGTCGATTAGTACTTCGGTGCCGTAGGTTTTCATGGCGGAACTGAGTGCGACATCAGGCTCGCCGTGCTCGAGCGACCAGACCATGCGCCAGTTCATAAGCCGCATGGCTTCCAGTTTGGCAAAGGCGTCGGCAAGGAGTCTTTGATTGGTGGGTGAATCTGCGGGCTTTACGCCTTGTTTGTTTGCTTCTTGCGCCCAATCCAAGACTTTGTAGTACATTGAGTAACCGTATACGCCGAGCGCGGCGAGGCCAACGCGCTCGTGATTCAATTGCGAGGTGATCATGGGCCAACCCTGGTTGACGCCACCACAGACCATCGTATCGGGGCAGGTCACGTTCTCGTAAAAGCTGATATTTGTGCGGATCCCACCAACCGTGTGGATTGGGTTGAATGTGAAGCCTGGTTGCTTGGCATCGACCATAAGGATAGAGATTCCTTTGTGTGGGCGAGATGCATGCAAATCCGTGCGCGCGGCGAGCCAAACATAGTCCGCAGCCTCGGCGCTTGATGTGTATACCTTGGTGCCATTGATAACCCATTGATCTCCAGTTTTCACGGCGGTGGTCTTAAGATTCGCGAGGTCTGTTCCGGCATCAGGTTCCGAGTACCCAATACAGAAGTGCAGGTCTCCAGCCGCAATTTTGGGTAGGAAGAAGTCTTTGTGTTCCTGTGATCCGTGCGCCATGATAGCCGGAGCGACGGTGTTAATGGTGACGAAGGGGATGGGCGCTCTGGCCAGTTGCGCCTCTTCAAAAAAGATCATCTGATCGATTGGGCCACGGCCTTGACCGCCATATTCCTTTGGCCACCCGAGGGCGAGCATACCGTCTCTGCCCATCGTTTTGATGACGTGTTTATACGCGTCGCCACCTTCATTGCCGCGTGTTTCCTCAAGTAGCTCGGGTGTCATAAGCTCTGAGAAGTAGGTTCGTAGCGTTCGTCTCAGGTCTTGTTGATCGGGTGTATGTTCCAGTCTCATGGTGTTCTCCTATCCTGTGCAAACGATTATTATTGAAATTGAATTCAAATTCAATAATACTTGTTCGCACCAGAGCGATGCCCTCAAAAAGGGTGTTCGGCAGAAAGAAAAAGAGGCAGAAATGAGCGTCGCATTAAAGACCAAAACGCGAAAAGGCGATCAGGCCCGAGAGAGTTTGAAGGCAGCAGCAATCCGACTTTTGAATCGCTGTGGCTATCACCAGATCAGAGTTAAGGATGTGACGGTGGAGGCTGGCGTCGCTACAGGCCTGTTTTATCACTATTTTAAAAATCTCGATGCTTTGGTAAGAGAAGTGATGGACGAGCACATGGCGCAGTTTGAAGCCACGAACGAGATTGAAAAGGACGTGACCCGCGGGGCTTGGCTTGAGCGCATGAAGTCTCACTACCGCTTGGTCGTTAAAACCTATGCTGAGCAGCCAGGCCTGATGCGGTGCATTAAGCAGTATGCGGCAGATGACCCTGAATTTAGAGCCCGATGGCATGCTTCCTATAATAAACGAATGCAGCTCCTTGTGGAGGCGTTCCCGAAAGTCATGCCCGACGCGCAGTTGAGTAAAAGAGAAATCCAGCTCCTCGTGTTGGGCCTGGGCGGGATTGGTCAAAACTTTTTGGATGAGTACTACATAGAAGGTAATCCCGAATTGGTTGCGCATGAATACACGCAAGAAGAGTTATCCGAGTGGCTCGCTGCTCTGTTTTACCGAGGCTTTTTCGCGGCGAATCCATCGGAAGCCAGCTTGCAGCTAGCGAGCCCTCTGACCAGCGTTAAAAGGAAGGTGTTATGAGTTTGGATTCAGAGCTGCAAGCCTTTCTGAACAAGCCCGTAGGGCCGTTTATTGGCTGGGATGCTGTTGAGGCAGGAATGATTCGTCACTGGTGTGACGCAATGGGTGATGACAATCCGGTTTACACCGACCGAGAGGCCGCTCTCGCGGCAGGGTATCATGACATAACTGCGCCTCCAACGATGCTGCAAGCATGGTGTATGAAGGGGTTGCGCAATGCGTTTCCCGCAGGTTCGGATACGCGCAATCCATTCGAGGTGCTCGAATTTTTAGAGGCGAAGGGTTACCCGGCGGTTGTTGCTGTTAATTGTGAACAAGAGTACGGGGTGCCGCTCGAGATCGGTGATCGCGTGCATTTTCATTCGTTTATTGAGTCAGTTTCTGATTTGAAAACGACGGCCTTGGGCACAGGTTACTTCGTTACTGAGGTGTCCACCTACACGAACCAACGGGATCAAGTCGTCGGCACCATGAGGTTCCGGGTATTCAAATACAAAGCGGCTGATAGGCCGAATTCAGACAAGTGAAAGAGGATTAGCATGGACTATTCGGTTTGCGAAGAAACACAGGCTATTGTTGACTTGAGCCAAAAGATATTTGGTGATGCAGTCGATGATACCGCGCTCACACAG
>JAUHWV010000204.1 GCA_030427335.1 Gammaproteobacteria bacterium
TGTGCTGAAGCCGAACTCGGTCTGTCAGATGCCTCAGACGGTCTGATGGAACTGCCAACGGATGCGCCGGTCGGGACTGATTTTCGTGACTACCTCGACCTTGAAGACAACACAATCGAAATTGGGCTGACCCCGAATCGTGCTGATTGTCTGAGTATTCGGGGTATTGCGCGCGAAGTAGCTGTATTGACGGGTGGGGAATTTAACGAGAGCGCTGTGTCCCCTGTTTCTGTAACGGCCTCTTCCGCGATTGGCGTTGAAGTTAACGCAAAAAGCGCCTGCCCTGTGTATGCGGCTCGCGTTATCGAAGGCGTGGATAACACTGTCGAAACACCGCTTTGGATGCAGGAGCGTCTGCGACGCTGCGGTGTCCGCCCCAAAGATCCACTAGTGGACGTGACCAACTATGTGATGTTGGAACTCGGCCAACCCATGCACGCCTTTGATGCAGACAAGCTGACTGCACCCATCGTGGTGAGAATGGCACGAGAAGGTGAGCAATTTGAGTTGCTGGATGGCAAAGAGATCACCATAAGTGCAGACACGCTCCTGATCACGGATCAGTCGGGGCCAATCGCTTTTGCCGGTGTTATGGGTGGCGCTCGATCTGCGATCAGCGGCTCTACCAAGCGCGTGGTCTTAGAGTCGGCCTTTTTCGCGCCATTAGCATTGGCGGGCCAGGCTCGTAAACACGGTATGCACACGGATGCCTCGCATCGCTTTGAACGCGGTGTGGATTTTGAGTTGGCGGAGCGCGCGCTGGAGCGGGCGAGTGAATTAATACTCGCTGTTTGCGGCGGTTCTGCTGGGCCGGTGACGGTGGCTCGCTCTGAGGCTGATTTGCCTAAGAGAGACAGCATCACGCTTCGAGCGGACTTCCTAGAGCGTGCGCTGGGCATGAGTGTACCGGCTGAGCAGGTGGTGACCATGCTGAGTGGCTTGGGACTGGGCGTAAGCCAAACAGACTCAGGCTGGGCGTGCTCGATACCCTCATGGCGATTTGATCTTTCAATTGAGGCCGATCTGGTCGAAGAGGTTGCGCGGATTTACGGCTACAACAAGCTGCCGGTGAGCAAAATTACCGCCGCGTTAGACATGCCGGTTAAACCAGAGGCCAAGGTGAGCGCTTCTCGTGTACGTCGCTATCTGGCCGCTCGTGATCTACGTGAGGTGATCACCTACAGTTTCGTTGATCCCAAGCTCGCTGCCGCGTTTGCCGATTTAGATACTTGCGTTGAGCTGCGAAACCCCATATCGGAAGACCTTTCCGTAATGCGATCAAGCCTAATTCCCAGTCTTGTCAGTACGGCCTTGACCAATATCAATCGCCAGCAATCTCGTGTTCGTTTATTTGAATTGGGGCTGGCTTTTGTAAAACAAGGCGAGGGCTTTGAGCAGAATTCAAAGATCGGGATTCTGGTGAGTGGTCGCTCGGAACTTGAGCTCATGGGTAATCGCACGGGCCACGTTGATTTCTTTGACCTCAAGGGTGAAATTGATGCGCTTGTTCAGCAGCTGGGGCTAACGGCTCTGAGCTATGTGAGCTCTGAGCGTAAAGGCTTTCATCCGGGCCAGACGGCGGATTTATATCTGGGTGACACTTGTGTGGGTTATGCTGGGCGGATTCACCCCGCTACGCAAAAGGCATTGGGTCTTTCGCAACCTGTGTATCTTGCAGAATTGGATCGAGAGGCGCTGTCGAGCCGTTCAATTTCGGCATTCCAGCCCGTCTCACGTTTCCCTGAAGTGCGCCGCGACTTAGCCGTTCTGGTTGATGCGAGCGTAAACGTGGGCAATCTGGTTTCCCTTGTTATCGAGTCTGCTGGTGTGCTCGCGGAGTCCGCCTTTGTCTTTGATATCTATACGGGGCAGGGCGTTCCAGAAGGTAAAAAAAGTGTGGCATTGGGTTTGACTTTGGTGGAGCAATCACGCACGCTTAGCGACTCTGAAGTGAACGATGTTATGGCGCAAGTAGTTGAATCTCTGAAGAAAAATTTTGATGCAGAGCTTCGTTAGTACGGTGATTTAGGAATGGCAGCATTAACCAAGTCTGATATGGCTGACATGCTCTTCGAAGAGCTTGGCCTTAACAAGCGCGAAGCAAAAGAGATCGTTGAGATGTTTTTTGAAGAGATTCGTGCCAGCCTCGAGAGCAACGAGCAGGTCAAAATTTCGGGTTTTGGCAACTTTGAGTTGCGTGACAAAGGCGAGCGTCCTGGGCGCAATCCCAAAACCGGTGAAGAGATTCCTATCACGCCTCGCCGTGTGGTAACGTTTAAGCCGGGTCAGAAGCTCAAGGCACGTGTGGAGAAGTATGCTGGAACCGAGTAACAATGGCGAATTGCCACCCATTCCGAGCAAGCGTTATTTCACGATTGGTGAGGTGAGCGACCTCTGTTTGGTCAAGCCACATGTGCTCAGGTACTGGGAGCAAGAATTCCCGACATTGGCGCCAGTGAAGCGTCGTGGAAATCGACGTTACTACCAGCATGCGGACGTGGTGCTGATTCGGCAAATTCGTTCTCTGCTGTACGAGCAAGGCTATACGATTGGCGGCGCACGTCAGCGTATTTCGGAGTCTACTGATAAGCAACTGGGTGTGATGACGCCTGAAGAGCTCTCTTCTGTGATCGGTGAGCTAGAAGAAATTTTGGATCTTCTCGAAGCGCAAGATTAGGCTAGCAAAATTCTCTCGATTGCGTATAATCGCGGCCTCATCGGGGCGTAGCGCAGTCCTGGTTTTTGTAGAAAGACGCACCACACTGTGGTGTGCAAGCGCAGAATTCGAGGCTTTCTAGTCGCGGATACTCGGGGTGTAGCGCAGCCCTGGTTGTCGTAAAAAGACGCACCACACCGTGGTGTGCGAGCGCAAAACTCGGGGCGTAGCGCAGCCCTGATTGTTGTAGAAAGACGCACCACACCGTGGTGTGCAAGCGCAAAACTCGGGGCGTAGCGCAGCCTGGTAGCGCACCACACTGGGGGTGTGGTGGTCGCAGGTTCAAATCCTGCCGTCCCGACCAAATCAAAATGGGTGCATACCGGACACATGGGTTGCACTTTATACCGGAGACATGGGTAACACTTTTGTCTCAAAAGGATTAGGTGCTGGCTCTAGCCGCACCTGCTCCTCATCAAAGAATCCTAAGTCATAATCCATGAAGCTGACTAGCCATATTTTGTCAGCAACCTCACGAATTCCCACAAATTGTCCGGCCAAAGCGCGAGTTAGGTTAATTTTTCTACCCCCGATACAGATGCGCCCACAATAAGTGACCTGAACGGTTCGATCGTGAAATGGGTATTGAGGCTGCTCAGGTGGTCGATAAACTCGAGGCGAGGGTGTGTACAGCTCGCCTGGATAACGCATGCTGAGCGCTTCATGGGGGCGCTCATTGTTGTATTCCTCAATGAAGGAATCGAACCTCTCTTGTTGCTGCAAGAAGTTGAATTCGGGAGGTTTAGTCGCTTCTTTTTTGAGGGTCAAATGCATACGCTCATGTCGGCCATTTTGCTGCGGGTTTCCGGGCTTGATTCGCTCGATTTGTATGCCAAGAGCTAGCCACCATACCGAGAGCCGGCTGAGACCAAAGAGTGCGGTAGGACCAGAGAATGGAACTCCGTTGTCGGTTCTAATGGCGCTCGGGAGTCCAAACTCTTTGAATGTTTTTTCAAAGATGGTGAAGGCGAATTCCTCTTTCGTGGATTCTAAAGCGTCACACGCTAAAAGATATCGGGTGCTGTAATCAGTGATTGTTAAGGGGTAGCAGTACTTTTTATTGCCGAGCAAGAACTGTCCTTTATAGTCGGCACACCAAAGGCCGTTAGGTGTACCTGGATTGCTCAGAGTTGTTCCCTGCGCCTTGTATTTACGGCGCTTGCGGGATTTAACCAGGCCATGTCGGTCCAAAACTGCATGGATGGTTGATTTTGC
>JAUHWV010000205.1 GCA_030427335.1 Gammaproteobacteria bacterium
CGAGGAGCGGCTGATAGAGTTCATCGCGCGGCACTCGACTGCTGGCGTGGGTGATAATCGCAATGTCATCCAAGCGACTAACTGCACCGTTATACACGTTAACACATTCAAGTTCTGCACTTTCTAGCGCATTGAGATCGTAAACCTCGTGGTTGGGAAGCAATTCGATGCCCAAGTCATGCAACCGTTGATAGATACCCTGACGATTGATTAATGAAACATCATGCGCGATACGCTCACGCGATGTCACGATAGTCACTTTTTCGAAGCGCTTCGCCAAAATTTCTGCAACCGCATAGGTCATTTCCGTGTGATCTTGATCGACTAAAACCGCCCGCCCCGGCGTAAGATCGGATCGTGCAAGCAGTTGTGGGGCGAGCTCTCGAATACTGGGGATCAAACCGGAATCGGCCCATTCGGCGTCTATCCAGCTGGGCGTTAGAGCTTTTGCACCAGTCGCTAGTAAAACGACATCGGGCTGCAAAGCTGAGACGTCATCCGCAACGGCGTGCCGCCCTAGAGCAAAGTGCACCCCCAAGCGCCGTGCCATCGTGAATTGATAATCGTAGACGCTGGAGAGGTTTTCACCACCAGGCAGCTCGGCGTGGAGCTTGGTTTTCCCGCCGAATCGCTCATGATCGCCAAGTACCGTTACTCGATGTCCGTGTTTGGCGGCTGTATAAGCGGCTTCTAGCCCTGCTACGCCTGTTCCAACGACCACCACGTGCTTCGATTCAAGGACTTTAATCGGGCGCCAGTCGTGTTCATCTTTCGCACCGACTCGAGGGTTGTTATCGCACTCCAAACCGGCGCCATCAATGATGCTACGCCAACAGGTATTGCAGGATACGCAGTATCGAATATCGGCCTCGCGATCCTCGCTCGCCTTGTTTGGAAACGCAGGATCGGTAATGAGAGGTCGGCCAAGGAAGACGATATCGGCTGTGCCGTCAGTCAGTGCCGTTTCACATTCATTCGGGTCGGTTATGTATCCAATGGCGCCAGAGGCCATGCTGGGTTTGGCTTGGCGTAAATCCCGAATGTGATGGAGATAGGGATGCCGCTCTGCGTGGGCATCGGGTAAATGTTTATAGAGCGATCGAGCATGCGCTCCCCAAGCCCATGTCCAATAATCGAACTGCGCCGCTTGACGCGCCATTCGATTCGTAATTTCGCGTGCCAGGGTTAAATCAATACCACCCGGCACACCGTCGTCGCCAGGCAATTTCAAACCGATAATGAATGGGTAACCGCAACGGTCACGTATGGCGCTGACTAAATCACGCAATAATTTGGTGCGGCCCTCTAAATCACCGCCATAAGCGTCCGTGCGCCTGTTCGACCACGGGGATAGAAACTGATGGAACAAATGCCCATGTCCCGCTGAAATTTCAACCCCCGCAAAACCCGCCCTTTTCAAGCGCAAGCTGGCATCAGCCCAATCGTCGATCATTTGCTCTATCTGCGCCTGAGTTAGCACAGCTGGAACCGTCCAACTTAAATCGTCTGGCAAGGCTGAGGCGCCGACCGCGCCGTCGTTACGACCCACTGAATGGCGACCTCTGCCTGAGTCTTGAACCTGACCAATCAGCAACGCCCCTGCCTCAGTCACCACGCCCGCAACGCGCTTGAGGTCATCGAAATTCTCATCGTCCCACGCTCTCAATCGAGTCGGGATCCGATTATGGGCGGTCATAGCGATGGGTTCAGTCACGATTGCAGCCGCACCACCCAAAGCTCGGGAGCGGTAGTAATTCAGTAGCTTTTCCGTAGAGCGGCCATTCTGGACGTATTTTGTAACGATAGAGGCGTGCAGAATCCGATTACGCAGGGTAAATCCGCCCAGCGCAAGCGGACTAAACAAAGTCGGGTATTTAAGGCTCATTCAGCAACTTCAGGCAGCCTCAGTGATCTTGGAGTTCTCGTCAGTCATGTCCTCTACGTCAGGAGACGCATCTAGTTGCGCCAGAATGGTCTCAATCATTCGCTGACGGCTCGAGGCGAGCTCCGCCTCTTCCGCTTCGCTAAACTGGTAGGCCTCGATGGCGCTGGACATCGTGAGACCCTGCTGCTCCAGTACCTTTTCAGCGATATACAGCCGATCTTTTAGAGCCGAAACTTCAGCGGTTAGCCGAAGCATGCAGCTCAGCATTTCATCGACGCCCTCTGCCTGGAAAAAGCGGTTGCGCTCGCCTCGACGTTTTCTCGGTATTCTTCTCATATTCTTATCCTCAATTTTTCCATGCGCCAAAGCCGTACCAACGTGTTCCCTTGGGATCCATACGCCCCGTCAGCGTATCAAAGGTATTATCACCCTCGATGGCTTCTTTATAGGCCTCTTCGCCGACAAAGGTGTAGCGAGGCATGGTCGCCTCCATAAACTGTTCCGCCCCAAACCCAGCATCCGTGAGGAGCTTACGGTAGTCCTGCTTACGGAACGTACCGTAGAAGGGCTCGTTGTTGTAGTAGGTGTCCCAGTTCAGATAGAAGTTATCGTACGCCGGCATTTGGTTCATGGGCGGCAACTCCATCTGCCATAAAAGACCGCCCGGTTTCAGAACACGATAGGCTTCTTTCAGGTAGGCTTGAATATCCTTCAGCGGTAGCTCATGAAGAAACATGGAAGAGAAAACCACGTCAAAGCTGTTGTCCTCAAAGCTCATGTTCGTGGCGTCCATCTGCCGAAAGTGAACAGGAACCTCCATGGATTCTGCCCGAGCGTGACCGTAACGCAGTACGGGAGCGGCTACATCAATACCGGTGACTTCGGCTTCGGGGAAAGTTTGCGCCCAGGGCACGGTGTTATGCCCAATGGTACAGCCCGCGTCTAAAATTTTGGCCGGTTTAAAGTCGGGGAACTTGAGCCTAATATAGTTGCTCAAAGTCATACCGATATCATTGAGATCTTTACCAAATTGACCAAAAGTGAAAACCTCAATCGCATTGTCATAGACTGCACCCGTCGCGAAATCCTCCTTGCCATATTCCGCGTGGTAGCTTCCGGGAGCCAGATGCACATCGATTTCCGAAACACTTCGCGGGATTTTCACCGTGGAGTCCAGCGTTAACGAACCCTTGGGTGAAGCCGGATTCGCTTTTTCGGATAGCGTCTCGAACTCACGATCAACCGAATCACTCACTACATCGAAAACCATCTCTTGCGCGCAGGTTCGTGCGCTGCTGTAGGCCTTGAATACAAAGTCTGACTTCAAGGCCTTGTGAATTTGCTCCGGTGTTTCACATTGGTTACCGCGTTTTTTTGCCTCGGGCTTTACGACCTCTTCATAGCGGCTTTTCATACTACCCGACATATGTTGCAGCACGTGGATTCTAAGCGACGATACGAACGCTCGCTTCGCTCGATCTTCTTGGTTTAAAGGTACCGCAAGGTCATGTGTAATGGTCGAATTCATGGTAAAGCCCTCTTATCCCTGTCGCCCCATACTAGAAAATCTGTATTTTGATTGTCAAACACAATTTATTTTTGTAGGCTGGCCCAAAATTTAATCAAGGTAATTACCATGACCACCATCATTGTTCTGTTCAATCTCAAACCCGAGGCCGACGCCAAGGCCTACGAGGACTGGGCTAGGACTGTCGACCTACCCAATGTTCGGCGACTACAAGGCGTCACGGGGTTCGATGTATTCAAAACCAACGGTTTATTGAATGGATCGCCTGACGCGCCGTATCAGTATGTAGAACTAATCGAAGTCAGCGATATGGCCGCGTTCAAAACCAGTGTCGGAACACCCGAGATGCAAGCGGTCGCCGCACAATTTCGTGAGTATGCCGAGGCACCCACTTTCATGCTCAGTGAATCGATCGAATGAAGGGCTTAGCAGGCAAAGTTGCCCTGTGCACAGGGGCCGGGCGTTCAGGCGGGC
>JAUHWV010000206.1 GCA_030427335.1 Gammaproteobacteria bacterium
ATAATTCACCAAACCGCGAGCGACGGGCATGCCTTCGGGCGTGACACACAGCACGGTATCGCCGCGCCGAAATCCCCCTTGCAAGGACACGATCCCCACAGGCAGCAAGCTTCGCCCTTGCGCCCGCAGCACATCCGCTGCGCCTTGGTCTATCACGACACGCCCCTCTTCCTTCTGCAAGCCCGCCAGCCACTGCTTCTTGGCTTTAACTGAAGGTTGCTTTGGCCGCAACCAAGTGCCTATTTCTTCACCCGCAACTGCCCGCGATATCACATCGGTTGTTCGGCCGTTGGCAATGATGGTATGCGTTCCTGAACGCGCGGCAAATCGAGCCGCCCTAAGTTTGGTTTGCATTCCACCCTGACCTAATCGACCACTACCACCCGCCATCGAATCGAGTGAAGCGTCGTCCACGTAACATTCCTGGATTAGCGTGGCGTCATCATTAAAACGCGGATCAGCAGTATAAAAACCCGATTGATCTGTCAAAAGAATGAGGGCATCGGCATCAACTAAGTTTGAGACTAAAGCCGCAAGGGTGTCGTTGTCACCAAAGCGGAACTCTTCTGTGGCAACGGTATCATTTTCGTTGATGATTGGAATCACACCTAACTCGAGCAGGCGATTCAACGTATTGCGCGCATTCAGATAGCGCTCGCGCGACTGAAGGTCATCGTGACTCAACAGAATCTGAGCGGTTGTCCTGTCAAAGGTCTTGAAGGCCAACTCATAAGCTTGGACCAAGTGGGTTTGCCCCACCGCTGCCGCCGCCTGCAAGTCATGCAGCCGCTTAGGCCGTTGCTGCCAACCCAAAAAAGCCAGTCCCGCCGCCACGGCACCGCTCGACACGATGACAACCTCTTTGCCATTGGCCAGAAGCTTTGCACACATCGAGACAATGCGTGTCACTATTTCTGGCTTGAGACCCTCACCATCATCTGTCAGCAGGGCAGATCCGAGCTTAACAACCCATCGGCTTGCTTGTGCGACAGGCTCCCGAACACGCGTATCTTCCATCAGTGAACGTACTCTACTTCGACGTCATAGTCGTCATCGTCATCGTCATCGTCATCTTCGTCGTCAGGAACATCTTTCATGCGACTCAGCTCAATGCGCGCACGCGCCTCTGCCTGCAGTTCGCTCTGAATCGCCGCTTCCTGTTCCGCCGCTTCAGGGTCGGCTCGCTCTAACTCTCTCCATTCTTCGAGTTGCGTCATGATGGCTTGGCAAAGGCCTTCTGTGCCCTCGCCCGACAAAGCCGAAATCAAGAAAACGGGGCCAGACCAACCCAGAGCCTCCACAACGGCCTGCTTGCGTATGGCCTGCTCTTGCGCATCAAGCGCATCGCATTTGTTCAATACGAGCCAGCGGGGTCGAGCGGCGAGTAAGGGGCTAAACTCTTCCAGCTCTCGTACTATCGCACAGGCATTATCCGCTGGTGACTCGCCGTCCCATGGAGCAAGGTCAACGAGATGCAATAACAAACGATTGCGCGTCAGATGTTTCAAAAAACGTATTCCTAAGCCCGCCCCCTCGGCAGCACCTTCGATCAAACCAGGGATATCGGCAACGACAAAACTGCGCAAAGGATCGACACGCACCACACCAAGATTCGGCACCATCGTAGTGAAAGGGTAATCCGCCACTTTCGGTTTGGCCGCCGATATCGCGCGAATCAGGGTGGATTTTCCGGCATTCGGCATCCCCAACAAACCCACATCAGCTAGGAGTTTGAGCTCCAGCTTCAAGCGACGCTTTTCACCTTCTGAGCCTGGGCTGGTCTGACGCGGCGCGCGATTAATGCTCGACTTATACCGGGTATTACCTAGACCGTGAAATCCCCCTTGCGCTACCTTCAAGCGCTGCCCCACCTCGGACAGATCACCCAACACTTCATCGGTATCGACATCGATTACAGTGGTACCCACTGGCACCTTTAATACTAAGTCCTCGCCACTTCTACCGGTGCAGTTTCGACCTTGGCCCGGCGACCCGTTTTCAGCGCGAAAACGACGCTGATAGCGATAATCGACCATCGTATTGAGGTTTTCATCAGCCTCGAGGTAGACACTGCCACCATCGCCACCGTCTCCCCCATCGGGACCGCCCTTTGGAATATATTTTTCCCGGCGAAAACTGAGGCACCCGCTGCCGCCCTTTCCTGCCGCAACGTCGATCACTGCCTCGTCAACAAATTTCATTATCCTATCCTCGGATGCTCTTCCCGCACCCAAAAAAAAGCCCCGTCAGCTGACGAGGCTCGCTTCTACTTCGTGCCTAGCCTCAAACAGCTACGATCTGCACAAATTTGCGATTCTTGGGGCCACGCTCAACGAACTCAACACGGCCATCCACTTTCGCAAACAAGGTGTGGTCGCGGCCACAGCCCACGTTATCACCCGCATGCATTCTGGTGCCGCGCTGACGAACGATAATGCTACCCGCACTCACTACTTGACCACCAAAACGCTTTACACCAAGACGTTTACTTTCGGAATCACGACCGTTGCGTGTACTACCACCTGCTTTCTTGTGTGCCATTTCCTATATTCCTCTCTTACGCTTTGATTGCCGTGATCTTAACTTCGGTGTACCACTGACGGTGACCCGCTTGCTTCATGTGGTGCTTACGACGATTGAACTTCATGATCTTCACTTTTTTGTGACGACCCTGAGAAACCACTTCCGCGGTAACCTTCGCCGATTCAACCGTAGGCGTACCAATTTTAGGGGATTCGCCACCGATCATGAGCACTTGATCAAACTCGACCGTTGCGCCAGTTGCTGCTTCGATCTTCTCGAGCTTAAGGGTTTCACCCTCGACTACACGGTGCTGCTTACCACCGCTGACAATAACTGCGTACATATACCGTATCCTTCGTTAGCCATCTCGCATATTTTGGTTTACTCGACGTAGGTCGAGGGCAGAGCGTGGCACGTTTAGTTTCCGCTGGATTCCACCTGAACCCAACGAGGCCGCGCATTATAGGCCAAGGCGGTTGTTGAAACAAGAGGTATAAGTAAACACGCACTTCAAACTGGGGTAGCACTTGACAGGGACTAGGTCGAGACATAGCATCGCACCCCATATCCGGAACCGCCCATGCCGATGCACGCACAAAACGAGACCATCTCTACCGCCTTTGAGGATGTCAACGCCCTCATCGTTGAGCAGCTTCGCTCAGAGGTGGCGCTCGTCGAAGACATTGGTCAATACATTGTCGAGGCGGGTGGTAAGCGGCTCCGTCCTCGCCTTGCGCTACTGACTGCGGCAGCCCTCGGCGGCATAGATCCGCGCCATAAAAAATTCGCGGCGATTATCGAGTTTCTCCATACGGCAACATTACTTCACGATGATGTCGTCGATGTATCGAGCTTACGAAGGGGGCGGCCCACCGCGAATGCGGCTTTCGGTAACGCGTCAAGTGTTCTGGTAGGTGATTTCATATACAGTCGAGCCTTTCAGCTCTTGGTGAGCATTGGCGACTTAAAGGTGTTGCAAGATATCGCAGATGTCACCAATCGCATTGCAGAGGGGGAAGTATTGCAGCTGGTTCGAGCTGGCGACGCTAATACCACTGAACAGCAGTACGAAGAGGTTATCCGCGCAAAGACCGCGGTTTTATTTGGCGCGGCCTGTTACGGAGCCGCCGTTCTATCTGGGGCACCTCGAGCGCTGTGCGAGCAACTTCGAGAGTTCGGACTCAACTTAGGCATTGCATTCCAAATTATCGACGACGTGCTCGACTACGAGGGTGACCCCAGCACCATGGGCAAAAACTTGGGTGATGATTTGGCGGAGGGCAAGCCCACACTCCCGTTAATCCACGCTTTACGCCACGCCAAAACGGAAGACGCGGCGATAATCGAACAGGCAAT
>JAUHWV010000207.1 GCA_030427335.1 Gammaproteobacteria bacterium
ACCACGATTTTAGCCATCATTAGCGCACCCGGAGCTGCCATAAAACTCGCTGCCAGCAAGTATTCCAGAGGTATACCCAGAGCGACGTAGCCGGCCATTACGGATCCGGCAATCGAGGCGAGCCCGCCGACCATCACCGCGAATAGCTCAGACGGCGTCATACCCGATAAATAAGGCTTTGCAACCAAAGGGGCTTCGGCTTGACCCACGAAAACGTTAGCGGCCGCCGATAGGGATTCAGAGTGGCTGGTACCCAAAGCCTTGCGCAAACCACCACCGATAAACTTGATGACCCACTGCATGACACCAATGTGGTAGAGCACCGCGATGAGTGAGGAAAAAAACACCACTACCGGCAATACGTTGATTGCAAAAATAAAACCAATCGACTCGCTCGAGGTCAGCCCCCCAAACAGAAATTCGATACCGACCCTCGAGTAACTTAGCAACTCGCCCACACCTACCGCTAAACTCGAAAGCGCCTGCTTACCCCAGGGCACAAATAGAACCAAGCCGCCAATCGTGGCTTGCAGCGCAAAAGCCACGCCTACCGTCTGCCAGCGAATAGCCGCTCTGTTGGTCGATAAGGCGTAGGCAAATAGTGGAAGTAAAAGAATTCCTAGCAGGCTCGTCATGACGTTATGTAACCTTTCAGCTGATTTTGCCCAGCTCGAGGGCGAAAGATGGCGCTAAGGATATAGCATCGGTTAATAAAAGGGTAATTTTCATACCTCTGCTCGGCAGGGTGGTCACATCAGAACCTGCACGATCGCAATCAGACTGGGCGTGAGCAAGGTTGTGGCGACATGACGTGCTTGATATCGCGTAAACCCACCGGCTTTCATGGATGCAATCAGTGCATCAGGGCTCGGTAACTTCCACAAAAGAGGTAGCAGAGCAACAAGTGCAAAATCAGCCAAGATATCGGTAACAACACCAAACACAATGATCATAGCCGCCGACAGCAAAAGAAAATCATAGGCGATACAGGCATAGTGTACCCCCATGCTTATAACCAAGTGGTTACGCCCTACGGATTCATCTGCTTTATGGTCTGGGATCTGATTAATCAATAGTAGAGCACTTACCAAAACACACAGCAGAGCAGACTGCACATAGAGGTATGGGTTTAAAATCAGGCCGGCGCTCAACGCAATACCGATTATCATAATAGGCCCGAATGCCAGGCCGGGCGCGATGAGGCAAGCGAACGGATGCCGAGTGATAATCGAGGTATAAAACACGATCAGGGCAAGCCCTGCGATACCCAAAACCATGAGCCACACACTGCCACGTAGCGCCAACCAGATACCGCCCGCTGACACCAAACTCGCGCTAATAAAGGCGATAGACAGAGCAAACGAAGCGTACTCAGTATGTTTCGGCAAAAAACCCGAACCGCCATTGAAAGGTGATTTTTCAGTCAAAAAATCGAGTCCGGAACGCAAGTCCTCATACTCATTTAGCGCATTTACCGCGATGTGAGCCAACACGGCCAAGATAGACGCCAGAGCAAACCGCCACCACAGTGTCGTGTCAGTTTGAGCCAAGGCAACCGGCAGCACCGCAATGGAAGGCACAAGAGCCAAAACCAAAAAAGTCGCACGCGAAACCGCGAGGAAAGCTTGGAACCGAGTCGGGCCTGCTTTGTCCATGCCTAGTTATTAATCCAAGATACCGTAGAACAAATCGAGCGCTTCAGGATTAGCCAAGGCCTCGGTGTTGCTGATCGTCTCGCCGTGAATCGCCTTGCGAACGGGGATTTCAGCGATCTTACCGGAGCGTGTTTTCGGAATATCCGACACGGCGAGGATCACCGCAGGCACATGCCGCGGCGAAGCGCCCGAGCGAATCTGAGCCTTGAGTTGTTTGATCAGCTCATCCGTGAGAGCTACGCCATCCTGCATTACCACAAAGAGCACGACGCGCACGTCATCGTCTACACGCTGACCAACACACACGCTCTCGAGGATCCCCTCAATTTGCTCGACTTGACGATAGATTTCTGCGGTACCAATGCGCACGCCACCGGGGTTCAAAACCGCGTCTGACCGCCCGTAGATTATGTAGCCACCTTCTAAGGTCTGCTCGGCAAAATCGCCATGCGCCCACACGTTGGGGAACTGTGCAAAGTAGGCTTCGTGGTAACGTGAACCATCGGCATCGCCCCAAAACCCAATGGGTGCGCTGGGAAAGGGGCTCGCGCACACCAATTCGCCCTTCTCGGCTACCACGTGTTCGCCGGATTCATTCCAAACCTGCACATCCATTCCCAACCCCGCGCACTGGATTTGCCCTGCGTAGACCGGTAAGTTTGGACAGCCCAAAACGAAGCTGCTAACGATATCGGTACCGCCAGAGATCGAAGCAAGGCAGAGGTCAGATTTGATATCTCGGTAAACGTACTCGAAACTCTCGTGCGCCAAAGGAGAGCCGGTCGACAGCATGACTCTGAGTGACTCGAGATTAAGCTCATTTGGCTTATAGGACTCTTGCTGCAGAGCCGCTATGTAGCGCGCACTTGCGCCAAAGGCGGCCACCTGCTCTTTATTTACCAGCTCGAACAGAGACGAGGCCTTGGGATAAGTCGGCGCACCATCATACAGCACCAGAGTAACACCGCTCGCCAAACCCGAGACAAGCCAGTTCCACATCATCCAGCCACAGGTAGTAAAGAAAAACAGCCGGTCGCCCGGGCGCAAATCGGTGTGAAGTTGGTGCTCCTTCAGGTGCTGTAGCAACGTTCCACCCACGCTGTGAACGATACACTTGGGCTTGCCCGTAGTGCCAGATGAATAAAGAATATACAGCGGATGACTGAAGGGTACAGGCGTGAATCGAAGCTCATGTTCCGCTCGCTCAGCCACAATCTCAGAAAACTCAAAACAAGGCCGCTGACTGATCTCGCCCTGATGTTGAATCCGGCTCACTACAACCGCTTTGACCGACTCCAGCTTTGCAACAATACCGTTAACGCGCTCCGTGATATTGAATGACTTACCGTTGTAGTAGTAACCGTCACAGCAAAACAGGACCTTAGGCTCAATTTGACCAAAACGATCGAGCGCACCATCGGTACCAAAGTCGGGTGAGCAAGATGACCAAACCGCCCCCAAACTGGTCGCAGCAAGCATCGCCACAATCGTGTCGCTTGTGTTTGGCACCATGCCGGCGACACGATCACCCGCCTCAATACCCTGCTCTAACAGGAAAGACTGCATAGCAGCCACCCGCCCTCTTAGCTCAGCAAATGTCAGCTCGGCGCGAACCCCGTTCTCCAAGTGCTCGATAATGGCCAGCTGATCATCAGGGCCCTGCAAGCAGTGCTCCGCAAAATTCAGCGTCGCGCCCTCGAACCAGCGGGCTCCGGGAAACAGATGTTCATCGATCAACCCGGCGTTTGCTTTTGCTTGAAACTTTACGCCTGCAAAATCCGCCAGCGCCAACCAAAAATCCGCTTTATTAGAAACCGACCAGGTGTGCAGACCCCGGTAGCTAGACAAAGTCAAGCCGTAGTCTGAGTTCAGCTTCGAGATAAACTGAGTGAGCTGCGTGCCATTCACCCATTCGCTAGAGGGTTCCCACAAGGCTTTCATATTGACTTCCCGCACCGTTTTTGAATCGTTGCAGCCCGTGCTGTCTCACACGGGCAACAGTGGCGTTTTATTTTTTAACCGTCTGGTCTTCAGGACAGTGGCTCACAATCGGTCATTAAGGACAAATCAAACTCGCCCCAAGCGGGGTCGAACAGCGTCTCACCGGCCGGCCCTTTCACAGTGCAGTCGACCAAGGTTATCGCTATGAGCACAGAGTCGCAGCGCAACCAGCCCGCCACTTCCCCGTGAAGGGTGACACCGCTTGGGTAACACCACTCTA
>JAUHWV010000208.1 GCA_030427335.1 Gammaproteobacteria bacterium
GCGCCGAGCTTCCAATAGCGAGCCAGTCAAAGTGACCTGCCTCGGGCACTAGCGTGGTGCTGACTCCATCGAGCAGGGATTGGCTAGGGGCCACAATGGGGTCCGCTTCACCTTGGAGAATCGATGTTTGCAAGCCCGCAAACGACTTGTTTGCTAGGGTCGCTTTCTCATATTCCTTGGGTCTGTCGCTGGGTGTCCCACCCATGAAAGGCACTGTTCCTTTTTGGCAAGAATTTAGACCTTCTGCGTAAGCGACGAGATGGGTGATAGGTGCCAAGCCGATGGTATGAACTTCTGGGTCGGGTCCCTTGTTGAAAACAGCGAGCAGAGCGAGATGCCCACCGGCAGAATGCCCCACAATGATGAAAGGCCTTCCTTCCGTGGGGCTCGTATTCTGACTTGGGATACGTCCTTCAGAGGTCATACTAAGGGCTTCAGCTTTTGTGATCTTTTGTATCATCTGTACGCCTTCGATCACGTCATTCAGACTGGTAGGCCAGCCACCACCCGTTCTGCCAGTTCGTCGATATTCGAGTGTCCAAGCATCAAAGCCGCGCTCTGCCAGATCGCTTACGACACTGTCGGCGTGCGTGTGGTCGTACTCGCTTAGCCAGCAACCTCCGTGCACAAAAACAAGTGTGGCGTCCAACGCTTGCACTGATTTCGGTCGCCAACGTAGCGCAAATTGGTGTTCACTTGCGCCGTAAGAATGGCGTTCAGAGTAGGGCGAGACCACTTGCTGAAGTACGCGACTGAGCGGTACCTCAGCATTGGTGGAGACGGACGCCATAGTCGATAAGAGGCTCGCTAGAAAACCGGCTTTAGTCCTCGTCAGCATAGATTCCCACTGTGCGTCTTCCTTCAGCATCAATACCGGCTCGGTACATCCCGGCGGTGTTGAAACTAAAAATCACTTCGCCGCGTGGGGTTAGGGCAATGATTCCGCCATCGCCGCCCATCGCGACCAGTTTATCTTGCACGACTTGGTTCGCGGCCGCTTGAAGCGAGATATCCTTATACAAACTGCGAGCGCAGATATCGTGCGCAACGGCGGCACGAATGAAATATTCGCCGTGGCCGGTGGCAGAAACACCACAGACTGCGTTGTCCGCGTAGGTGCCCGCCGCGATGATTGGCGCATCTCCGACGCGGCCATAACGTTTGTTGGTCATTCCTCCTGTGGAGGTTGCCGCGGTGATGTTGCCGCTGGCATCCAGCGCCACTGCCCCTACGGTCCCGTATTTTTCGGGTTTCGGAATCATGGCGGTAGCCTCACGAGCTTTCGCCGCGCGAACTTGCTCAAGGCGTCGGGGCGTGATGAAGTAGTCATTATCAACTTGTTCAATGCCGAGTTCTTCTGCGAAGACCTCGGCTCCTTTGCCAACAAGCATCACGTGTTCAGATTGAGTCATTACCGCATAGGCCAATTCAATTGGATTCTTGATTGTGGTTACGGCCGCTACGGCGCCGGCCGCTAGATCCGATCCACGCATGATCGAAGCATCCAGCTCGGCTTTTTCCTGATTGGTTAATACCGCGCCGTGACCTGCATTAAAGAGGGGGGAATCTTCCATGATTTTGATCGTTTCGATCACCGCCTGCTCGCTCGAAACGCCCTGTTTCAAGAGCGAGTAACCGTGTTCGCTCGCCTTAGTGAGGATATCGCGGTAACTCTTCTCCAGTTCTGGGGTCATCTTATCGGGCGTGATCGTACCGGCTCCGCCGTGGATCACAATCGCGACTTCGCTTGCTTGTGTCCAACAGGAAAGTGCTGCGATGGTCAGTGCAGTCAAGGCCTTTGTGAAGGTGTATTTACTCATGCTTTTTCCTTTGTATTAATCCAAGCACCTAAAATAATCAATGACCCACCCAGTAGTGAACTTAGGCTGAGTGACTCGTTAAAAAACAGAAGTCCTAACACTGCGGCAATAGGGACCTGAACGTAGGAGAAGGCGACCACAGTACCTGCCTTGTGCAAAGCGAGCCCTTTGGTTAGCCCCCACTGTCCGATCTGCGTAAAGATTCCGACTCCCAAGAGAATAAGGCATTCCCAAGTTGTTGGCATAATGAAATCTCGCCAGCCTAGCAATAGCGCAGCGGGTAGGCATACCAAGGGAAAATAAAAAATGATTACGGAGCTGTCTTCAAGAGGAGCGAGCTTGCGCACAATGACATAAGCTGCGCCGGAGCCTGCAGCCCCGAGTAGAGCAAGAAACACGTAGTAGGTGGGCAAGGCTGGTGAACCCCCGAGGCCCGCCGCAGGCTGGAGAATAACCATTAATCCGAGGATGCTGAGCGCGATGCACAGTAAGGTGGAACGGTTTACGGCTTCACTTAAAGCGACCAGTGCAAATAGTAGGGTGAAAATCGGGTGGGTGTACTGCAGTATTGTCGCCTCAGCGAGCGGTAAATGAATCACGGCGGAGTAGACGCACATCAGTGCCAAAAACCCAATAAGCCCTCGTGCGAAGAGCAGTCTGCGGTGCGTGCCCAGTGGACTGATCCCTTTGCGGTGTGTGTCCCACCAGCTGATGCCGAGCGACACGAAGGCTCTGGCCGCGATGATCTGAAGAACGGGAAAACTGCGAAGGCCAGCCACTTTTACTAGGGCCGCCATTAAAGCAAAGCCCAAGGCGCTCAGAATCATATACTGAGCTGCCCGGACTCTCAGATTCGATTCTGCCTTCAACGCAGGTAGGCTTGGTAAGTCATTCTGGCGAAATCTTGGCCTAGCTGAGTTCGATGCGGAATGCTTTGGGTCATGAAAATACCAATGACGTCGTTTTCCGGATCGATCCAGAAGGCCGTTCCCGCGGCGCCACCCCAGTAGTATGAGCCAAGACCTTGTGGTGTCGCTGCGAGCCCCTGATCTTTAATAATGCCAAAGCCCAATCCAAACCCGCGACCCTCTCTGGGTGTTCCGCCGTTTATGTAGGTGTTGGCGGCTTGAGCTCCCAAGAAGTCGGTGCGCATAAGGCGGACTGTGCTCGGTGCCAAAATGCGCGCGCCATCAAGTTCGCCTTCATTCAGCAACATGCGAGTAAAGCGCAGATAGTCGTTAGTGGTGCTCAACAAGCCACCGCCACCGGACTGAAATTTGGCTCCTGGCTGATAGGGCTGTTCAAAAATCGCGGGTGCGGGCTCCAAACCCTTTCCGGTAGGTTGTGCTGCAAAACCTTTTTGTTCAAATTGTTCGTTTGTGCCCTTGGGGGAATACATGGTCACGAGTCTATCCCGATTTGCTTCGGCAATAACGAAGCTGGTATCAACCATTTGCAAGGGGGAAAAGATTTCGTCCTGGAGGAAGTCACTAAATTGCTGACCGGATACAATCTCTACCACACGTCCGAGGACGTCGGTAGCCACACTGTAATGCCAAGTCGTATCAGGTTGATACAGAAGGGGCAATTGTGCGAGCTTGCTTGTGTATTCCTCTAACGTGGCACCTGCATTGAGAGCCAGTCCCGCCTTGAGGTAGGCCTGATCAACCAGCGTGTAGCCAAATACGCCGTATGTGAATCCTGCTTTGTGCGCCAATAAATCTTCGATGGTGGGTGGTCGTTTTGCTTTGGTGGTGGGGAGGGGATTTGCCTCCGTTGGGGTTTGAGTTGGGTCAAACACCGTCAGATTCGCAAATTCGGGTAAATGCTTCGCGAGAGGATCACTTAAGCGCAATTGACCACGTTCTTCCAGAATCATGATGGCTACGCTGGTGATAGGCTTCGACATGGAGTAAATACGGTAAATCGCATTGTCGGGTAGGGGACTTTGATCTCGGTGGTCTCGTTTGCCGTGATGGCTTTGGTAAACTACTTTGTCGCGATGCCAAATCAGCGCCTCTCCGCCGAT
>JAUHWV010000028.1 GCA_030427335.1 Gammaproteobacteria bacterium
GAGCGCCGAGGGCATGTGGCCACCGCGAACGCCGGGGCGAGGCTCAGGCTCGGTGCCCGCAAAACGACCCGGACCGCGCGCATCCAGGACACACTTATGCCCCAACTTGATCGCTTCTAACACCGAATCGATACCCACCAAACCTTCGTTGCGAGCACGAACACTGAACGCACCGCGGTCGCCACCTTTCTCACCCGACTCCAGCGCCCCACCTATCGCCACCCAGGCGGGTAAACCGCCGTTCAGAACTCGAACACGCTGATGACCAAAACAGCGTAGCAACCACCACAAGCGCGGCGCCGAAAATAAGCCCATACCGTCGTACACTATAACCAAAGAATCGTCGGACACGCCCAAAGAGCGCATACCTTCGGCGAACCATTCGGCGCTTGGTACCGTATGCGGCAAAGGCGATTTAGGATCACTCCAACGATCAATATCGTAGAAACGCGCACCGGGTATGTGCGCGTCGAGGAATTCGGCTTTAGGATCACGTTGCATGGCGGGCAGATACCAACTGGCATCCACCACAATAACGTGAGGATCATGCAGACACTGCATTAACTCCTCGGCCGAAATTAATGCAGTGCTCATACAAACACCCTATTAACGTAAGCTCTGATTGATCTGCTCAAGCACTTTTGAGCCAGGGCAAAGCTCGTGCTCATTCATTTGATTGAGCGGTGTGCGCGAGGTCTGCAGCGCTTCATGCAGATCACGAGAATGCTTATCCATGTACAAAAGACCCGTGAGTATTTGACCGGATTCGCGGCTTTTCTCGAGCGCCGTGATGGCCGACAAGCGATCAAATGGGTCGAAGCTGTCGTCGACTTTCTTCAAGCGAATCACTGAGCCATCGTGCATGGTGACATCGCGTGTCTTACCAGGATCGTACTTGGTCGTGATTTCTTCGTGCATCGGCACGAAATCAACCGTGCCTGTGGCTTCCATATGCTCGCGAGCGTACTCGTAGCTCTTAGTTGAACCCGGCGTGTTATTAAAGGTCACGCAAGGCGATACGACATCGATAAGAGCGAAACCACGGTGGGAAATGGCTGCCTTGATCAAGGGCACGAGCTGCTCTTTGTCGCCAGAGAAGCTGCGAGCCACGAAAGTCGCGCCGATTTGCAAAGCAATGGCCGGAAGATCAATCGCAGAGAACGGATTCGCCTCACCCTTCTTGCTTACCGAACCTTCATCTGCCGTCGCCGAATCTTGACCTTTAGTCAGTCCATAGCAGCCGTTGTTCATTACGATGTACACCATATTCAGGTTACGACGAGCAACGTGACCATACTGGCCCAAACCGATAGAGGCCGTATCACCATCACCCGATACCCCCATGTACAGTAGATCACGATTCGCCATGGCGGCACCGGTGACCACGGAAGGCATCCGACCGTGCACGCTGTTAAAACCGTGCGACTTACCCAAAAAATAAGTCGGTGATTTCGACGAACATCCAATCCCAGAGAGCTTAGCGATTTTGTGTGGTTCAATACTTAGCTCGTGCACCGCTTTAATAATCGCCCCGCTGATCGAGTCGTGGCCACAGCCCGCACAAAGCGTTGAAATCGAGCCTTCATAGTCGGCTTTGGTGTATCCGAGCTGATTTTTCGGTAATTCTGGGTGTCGAAACTTAGGGATTTGATAACTCATGCTGCACCCCCTTGTGCACGGCGGAAGCGACGCTGAAAGGGCGTAACATTCGAGCCCGGCAGCTGCTGCTTAATCTGTTTTCTAATATTACGTGCGGATATCGGTGTGCCGTCGAAACACAATACCGATTTCAACTTATCAGGCCCAAACTCGAATTCAGCCATAAGCAGCGTTCGCAACTGTGCATCGCGGTTCTGTTCAACTACGAAAACACGATCGTGCTGCTCGATAAAGGCCTCAACATCATCATTGAACGGGAATGAGCGAACGCGCATGCCGTCGATGTTCACACCTTCATCTGCCAGATAGTCAAGCGCTTCAAGCGTAGAGGCCTCGCTGGTGCCGTAGAAAATCACACCAAGGTCGGTGGGTTGTGATGCGGGAACCATAATCGGCTCAGGCACATATTCTTTGATGGTTTCCCACTTGCGCATCAACCGAAGCATGTTCTTCTCGTACTCTTCGCCCCTTTCGGTGTAAATCGCGTACTCATCGCGAGACGTACCGCGCGTAAAGAATGCGCCTTTAGTCGGATGCGTTCCGGGGTAAGTTCGGTAGCAAATTGCATCGCCGTCGACATCCAAATAGCGACCAAAACGCTCCATGGCGTCTAGATCCTCTGCCGACAAGACCTTACCGCGATCATAGGTGCGATTGTCGTCCCATTTCAGCGGAGGCGACATGTTGTCGTTCATTCCCAGATCCAGATCGGTCATTAGAATAATCGGGGTCTGCAGACGCTCGGCCAAATCGAAGCAGTCCGCGGCAAACTCAAAGCATTCGGCTGGCGAGGAAGGGAACAACAGCACCTGTTTGGTATCACCGTGGCTGGCGTAGGCAGCCGAGAGCACATCGCTTTGCTGTGTTCGCGTTGGCATACCGGTCGATGGCCCTGCTCGCTGAACATCAATCAAGACGGTGGGAATCTCGGCGAAATAGGCCAAACCTAGGAATTCGCTCATGAGTGAGATACCGGGACCACTCGTCGCAGTGAAGGCTCTTGCACCGTTCCAGCTTGCACCGATCACCATACCGATCGCGGCCAGTTCGTCCTCAGCCTGAACAATCGCGTAGTTATGCTCGCCCGTACCCGCATTGATTCGCATACGCTTAGCGTACTTATCAAAGGCATCCACCACCGAGGTTGAAGGTGTAATTGGATACCAAGCCGCGACTGTCGCACCACCATAAACTGCGCCCAGACCCAGTGCGGTATTGCCATCCAGCAAAATAGAATCACCCACCGCGTCTCGGGTTTCAACACGGATGCTTATAGGGCAATTAAAGTGCTCTTTCGCGTACTGATGGCCCAACTCAAGAGCGGCAATGTTCGGCAGAATAAGCTTTTCTTTACCTTTGAACTGATCGCTGACCAGGCCGCTCAACACTTTGAAGTCCATGTCCAGCAATGCCGCCAAAGCACCTACATAAATCACGTTTTTGAAAAGCTGGCGCTGACGTGGATCTTTATACTGTTCGTTACAGATAGCGGTGAGCGGAATCCCGATGAAGGTGATATCCGCCCGATGCAATCGCAGATCAAGCGCTTTGGTGTTGTCGTAAATGAAATAACCGCCGGGCTCAACCTCGCGAATATCGTCAGCCATACTCTGAGGGTTCACTGACAACATGATATCTACGCCGCCACGACGCCCAAGGTACCCTTTCTCAGAAACGCGCACTTCGTACCAAGTGGGCAAACCCTGAATGTTTGATGGAAATATATTCTTTGGGCTTACCGGCAAACCCATACGAAACAGCGCTTTAGCAAACAGATTGTTGGCGCTGGCAGAACCCGTGCCGTTGACGTTTGCAAATTTGATAACAAAATCGTTTACCGCCGATATCGGCGCTACTGAGGCATTCATGCTGCTTGTCCTGCTTTAGTCACCGAGTAAAAGTACTTTTGCATGTCCCATGCAGTGGTCGGACAGCGCTCGGCACACAGTCCACAATGCAGGCAGATGTTTTCATCTTTCACCATCACCTTAGTGGTTGGCAGTGCTGCCGACACGTAAAGCTCTTGTGTTTTGTTGTTCGAAGGCCCTGTCAGCTTAGCGCGTAGAACCGATTCGTCTTCTTCATTCGCTGTGAACGTGATGCAGTCGGTGGGGCAAATATCAACGCAGGCGTCACATTCGATACAGCGGCTTTCGTCGAATACCGTTTGCACGTCGCAGTTAAGACAACGCTCCGCTTCCTTGAATGCGATTTCACGATCAAAGCCGAGCTCAACCTCAACTTTGCGATCGCTCAGAGCCTTGTCTAAATCGACCAGAGGCACGACGTAACGATCGTCAATTTCCACCTGGTTGTCGTAGTTCCACTCATGCACACCCATTTTTGTGCTGACCAAGTTGGTATGAGGTGCCGGCCGGTCTAATAGACTCTCGCCGCGACAGAACAAATCGATGCTGATAGCAGCCTGGTGGCCCTGTGCTACAGCGGTAATGACGTTCTCTGGGCCAAATGCGGCGTCACCACCAAAAAATACGTTTTCACGCGTAGACTGAAAACTCACCTTATCGAGCTTTGGCATATCCCATTGATCGAAGGCAATACCCAAATCGCGCTCGACCCAAGGGAAGGCATTCTCTTGACCAATCGCCATAAGAACGACATCGGCCTCCATGAACACCCAATCCTCACCGGTAGGCACTAGGCTGCGCTTGCCGTTCTCGTCGTATACCGCTTCGACTTTCTCAAACATCATGCCTTTGAGCTTGCCATTTTCAACAACAAACTCTTTTGGCGTGTGGTTATCGAAAATCGGGATACCTTCGTGTTGGGCATCCTCTTTTTCCCAGGGCGACGCTTTCATATCAGCGTAGGGGCTTCGCACAACAACACGAACATCCTGGCCACCCAAACGCTTGGCCGTTCGACAGCAGTCCATGGCGGTATTACCACCACCCAAGACAATAACTTTCTGCGCAACTTGCTCGGTGTGACCAAAGGCCACATTGGCCAACCACTGAATACCGATGTAAACCGAGTCACTCGCTTCTTCCAAGCCAGGCAAATTCAACAATTTGCCTTTTGGCGCACCTGTTCCAACAAATATGGCATCGTAATTCTTGTCTAGAATCTCGCGCATGCTCGTGACTTCGGTATTAAAAAAGGTCGTGACGCCCATATCGAGAATGAAGTTGACCTCTTCGTTTAGAACAGAATCAGGCAGTCGAAACGAGGGGATTTGGCTACGCATCATACCACCACCCATGGGCTGGTTGTCGTAGATATCGATACTGTAACCCAGAGGCATTAAATCCCGCGCTACCGTCAAAGACGCCGGGCCACCACCGATGCAAGCAATGCGCTTACCGTTTTTCTGCTCAGGTATTTTAGGCATGCGATCGGCCACGTCTGACTTATTGTCTGCCGCGACACGCTTGAGACGACAAATCGCTACGGGCTCCTCGTCAATTCGCCCCCGACGGCACGCTGGCTCGCAAGGTCGGTCGCAAGTCCGCCCGAGAACGCCCGGGAATACATTCGACTCCCAGTTAATCATGTAGGCATCGGTATAGCGCTGCTGCGCAATTAAACGGATATACTCAGGCACGGGTGTGTGTGCGGGACACGCGTACTGACAATCCACAACCTTGTGGAAGTACTCGGGGTTTTTTACGTCTGTAGGATTCACTTCACTACCTGTTTGTTATTGGCGAATTAATAAGGCTTCCCTAAGAAGGGCATAACCACCGTTTACCCCCTTCATTTTTTGCTCCGCATTGTGGCACAAGCCCCGCCGGAATTCACCGACTTTTGCTCATAAAATGAGCACCACGGACAATGTGAACCTTCATTGCGACACAGCACAACTCATCGTAGACTGCCCCTTGGAAACAGTAGTCAAACAAAACGCCTTGCACCTCGTGCATGACATCTATCCACTACGTCCCAAGAGCACTAATTCAGGCAGTAAAAAATGCAACCCTTACTTGCTCACAACTACAGCGACTTACCAGCGAGTTTATCTTCGGCATGTAGCCCCACACCGGTCAAAGCACCCTTTTTGTTTGCGTCGAACAAGAGTCTCGCGGAGACATTAGGAATCGACCTTGATTGGTTCGCAGCGGCTGATGCAGCAGAGTTTTTCGGTGGCTCCAGCGCACACGAGCGCTATCAGAGTCGAGCAACCGCGTACGCAGGCTTCCAGTTCGGGCAATACAACCCGCAACTCGGTGATGGCCGCGCACTGCTGCTGGGGGAGCTTCAAGACGTCGCAGGACAAACCTGGGAAATACAGCTAAAAGGCGCAGGCCCTACCCCCTTCTCACGCGGGGGAGACGGCCGTTCCGCCATCGGACCCGTTATTCGCGAATACCTGATTAGCGAATGGATGCATTCGCAAAGTGTCCCCACAACGCGAGCTCTGGGCGCGCTCACAACCGGTGAGCCCGTGGTTCGTGACCGAATATTACCCGGAGGCATCTTGATACGTGTCGCGCCGAGTCACATACGGTTCGGTAGTTTTCAATATGCCGCTGCGCGTCAAGATAACGATGCGCTCAACGCACTGGTGGCACTCTCATTCGAACGACACTACCCAACCCACCCACCTGCGCACAGAACCGCTTCGACTCTACTCGAGTTAGTAATCGATCGAACCGCCGAACTGGTGGCGCGCTGGTTCTCGCTCGGCTTCATCCATGGTGTTATGAATACCGACAATATGTCCGTCGGTGGATTAACGATCGATTACGGCCCCTGCGCCTTCCAAGACGATTTCCAGTGGAAGCGCGTTTTCTCATCAATTGACACTCGGGGGCGGTACCGCTTCGACAATCAACCGCCTGTAGCTCTGTGGAATCTAGCTCGATTCGCAGAGAGTTTACTACCTCTGCTGGACGACAACGAATCTGCAGCGATATCGCTAGCCGAACAGGCCTTGACGAATTTCGAGAGTCAGTTCAATGCCTACAGAGACGCGATTTTTGCACAGAAGTTGGGTTTAGACAGTACACTCGGATCGTACGACCGCATTTGCCAACCCCTGCTGAACCTGCTGCAGGAGAGCCGCGCCGACTTCACTCTAAGCTTTGCCTATCTCGAAGCCTTAACGCGAAGCAACACTGAGCGAGTCACACTGCTAGAACGTCTTTTACCGCAGCAAGATAAACTTAAGGCCTTTTGGCGAACGCACCTTGCTGAAGACGCGGCATACCCACAGACCGGCGCTACCAACCCGCTTCGGATACCGCGAAACCATCAAATCGAACAGGTTATTAAAGCGGCAGAGACCGGTGATTTCGCACCGTTTAGCGCCTTGGAGCGAGCGCTTTTGGGTGAGACTTCTGAATACTCGGAAGAGGATATTCGCGGCCCCAAGCCTCAAGAATGGCTGAACAGGACGTTCTGCGGGACTTAAGCGAGCATCCACAAGAGGCCAAGCTCGATGCAAGCGCGATCTTCGAAATCATCGGTGTGCGGGACTGCTGACTCAGTTCCGTTTGACTGTCTCGGTACCATTCCAGGCCCCACTGTGAGCAAACACGGGCTTCCGTTCATGCACTAAGAACTCTGCATCACAACCAAGGTAGCAAAACACAG
The DNA here is from genome assembly GCA_030427335.1 of Gammaproteobacteria bacterium. GTDB lineage: Bacteria > Pseudomonadota > Gammaproteobacteria > Pseudomonadales > Halieaceae > Aequoribacter. The sequence continues at coordinate 7,216 of JAUHWV010000028.1, forward strand.
GTGCAGAGCGATCACGATCGATGTCAGTCGCGCGCGCATCACTCGATACGCATGCGCCATTTCGACTACACGCCTCTCGTAACCCCAGTAAGCGAAATAGCCAAACGCCAAAAGGATAAGCGCCCAGAAGGGATTCGCCGTTAGCATAGCCGTTACAGCGAACAACACGACTCCGTTACTTACCAGCAGTCGCGGAGTCAGATCCGCTTCTTCCCCAGTCAGAGCCTCACCCCAAGCGCTACCCGCTAAAAAGCACAAGATTGCCAAAGAATAGATTAAGAAACCGTGTTGGGAGAGCGACTGCGGGTAATCACGCGTGAGAATAAACCCGACTATTGCGGCGACAAAAGGAATCAAACCCAGGTAGCCAAGCCACAGTGAAACCTTCGTCGAACGCATTAGGGCTCCTTGCGTATGACCAACACCAACTCGCCTACTTTAACACCGAATTTCTTTAGCACCGACTCATTCAGTAGGACATTATCGTCAATGAGGTACATGCGGTCATCTACCGTTAAGTCCAGCGTTCCCTCATTAAAAGGAATCCGCAAAATATATTCTAGAAACAATGCATTACCGCTGAATCTAAGCTGAGCGGGACCTACCACATCACCGGCCGTACCCGTGTAGGATCCCTGCCCATCAGGCGTTAAAGTCCAAACGCGCTTTTGCAACTCACCATCATCGAATTCAAAACTTTCATCCAGTGTCCCAACACCCGCCTCATCCCAAGAGGCCTCGATCTCGGCCACGAACCTGCGGGTCACCTCACCCTGAAAGTTTTTTAGCATTCCATGGGCGACAAGGCGTCCATTGAAGAATTCCGTCGCCTCGAATACGGGGGTATTGGATGCGTAGCGATCAATGGGTGTACCTGAGCAGGCGGATAAAAGTAACGCAACGCCCAATCCGAACAAACGTAACATACGACCTCCTGGCAAAAAAAACCCCGGACTAGCCGGGGCGTGTAAAGAGCCATCTCTCAAAAAGGGGGGGGTGGATGAGATGGCTGTAGGGAACTTATGTTAGTTACGGGTGTTAACATTGGCCGGATCACACGGATGTAAAAAAATTTAATTTTTTTTACGGACCGTAACGTTAGGGCTTTGCGTAGGGGAGCTTTCCTAGGAAGTTAGCCGAAAAATAACGATCCAAACCACTGAGAGCAACCACCTCAGCACGCGCCAAATCCAGGTCACCATACTCGCTGACAAGGCCGGGCTCTATGTAGAGGTGGTCAATCCGCCCGATAATAAAATGCGTTCCATTGTGCTTGATTTGCACCTCCTCGACTAAGGTCATACCCAGTTTGATGGGCGACTCACCCACGAAGGGCGCATCGAATCCCTCGACATACTGAGGCGTCAAACCGACGGCAGTAAATTCGGACACCTCATCCTCGTAGCGCGCTGCTGTTTGATGGGCCTGAGGGTAAAACCCCGAGGTAACGTGGTTAATGGTGTAACACCCATGGGTCCTGATATTGCGCAAGGTATGTCTATCGACGCTGTCGGGCCGAATCACAAGGCCTACCAATGGCGGCGAGGCCCCAAGATGCACAACTGAACTCATAATCGCCAGATTGTGACCAGAAGACTGATCTTTGGTACCAATCAAGTTAACCGGTTTGAAGCCGGTTATGCTGTTAATCAGAGCCGCCCGAAACCGCTGCTCCCAAGCGCTGATATCATCGCCTGTCACCCATCCGTCTACCATGGAACTTCACTCCCGTCCCAAGCAAAGAAACGGCCAGAATCAGCCTCGCTTAAGTTTGTAATTAACGCTAATAATTTCTGCGCCGCAAAGGTCGGCGTAAATAGCTTGCCCGCGGGCACTCGACTCTGAAACGGCTTGGAAAGCTCAGAATCCACGGTGCCGGGATGGTAGGCCACAATCGCCATATTGGGGCGAGTTCTCTGCCACTCAATCGAAATGGTTTTCACCGCCATGTTCAAAGCCGCTTTACTCACGCGATAACTCATCCATCCTCCAGCGCGATTATCGCTTATGGAACCGACACGCGCCGATAAGGCAATCATCATGCAGGCGCCCTTTCGCCCCACCCACCGCTCAAGACCTTGCGCCAGCAGCATAGTTGACTGCGCATTCACTGTCATAACTTGCTCGAAGGAAGTAGGCTTGAAATCTGCCAGGCGCTTCTCAGGCCTGATCTGCTCAGAATGAAGCAAACCCAGTGTATTGACAACTACGGTCGGCGGGGCGCCATCAGAGACCACCGAATCTGGCAATGCCTCCTGCGCGACATCCCACTCGAACAACCGCAATTTCGGGTGCTCAAATTGGACGCTCGCTTTGGATCGAGTGATCACAGTGAGTTCAACCACACCTTTATTTTCTAGAAGCAGTTCAGCGAGTGCTCGGCCGATACCACCAAAGCCAACAATCCAAGGGTAAGCTAGGCTAAAACCACTCATGCTTGCGGCCCACAAACCCCATTTTGGCAGTTGTAGAGTTTCTCATATCGGCGCTGAGCCCACTTTGCATAAACCCAATCCACTATCGGCCTGAACAGGGGCCAGCGCAGCGGCGCAAATAACCAACCCACCCGGGTGTACCGCCACGCTCCCACAGACGCATCGACACCCGTAACAAATTCGCCGCCCTCAAGCTCGAGATGAAGAACCTGAAGCCGCGCTTGCTTGACGGGATCATCGAGATCAAGCGAATGAATATCAACTAAGCTCAAGGCATCCGACTTTAAACGCCATAAATGTCTCATCTCCCGTGCGCACAGTGGGCACTGCCCGTCGTAATATAAAACCGCTCGCATGCATCCCTCCTTGTGCCTTTAAGTACGCACGATTGGCACAATCAGACCTATTAAATCGGGACTATTTCGTTGTTTAGCTAGGCATGCAGGATTAGACTCAAGCTCATATTTACCAATAACACATACTAATAAACAATCGTTGGAGTAATACGATGGCCGAAGAAAGACGCTACGATGATATCAATAATTTCCCCCGTGATATCGTCGATGTTGACCCCTATTCAATACCATTGGATCAGTGCGACCCAGCCAACCCCTTTCTATTTGAGCAGGGTGTGGAACTCCCTTGGTTTCAACGACTGCGCGAAGAAGATCCCGTCCATTATACGAAGGACTCGAACTTCGGACCCTACTGGTCGATTACACGATACGAAGACATCATGGCCGTTGACTTGGCGCACGATGTATTTTCATCTGAGCCGATCATCACCATTGGTGAACCGCTAGAAGACTTCGACCTTCCCATGTTTATCGCGATGGACCGACCCAAACACGATGATCAGCGCCGTGTGGTTGCACCTGTAGTCGGCCCCGCCAACCTAGGGAATTTTGAAAAACTCATTCGCGAACGCACACAGTCGGTCCTTGACGACCTTCCCGTGGGCGAAGAATTCGACTGGGTGGAGAACGTATCTGTCGAGTTAACAACACGTATGCTTGCCACCCTCTTCGGGTTCCCCTACGAAGATCGCGCACGTTTGAAGCGTTGGTCGGACGTTGCCACAGCCACGCCGGGTGGGGGCATTATCGAGTCGGAAGAGCAGCGTAGAGAGGAGCTGCTGGAGTGCGTAGGCGTGTTCCTTGAGCTGTGGAACCAACGCGTGAATCAGCCACCTCAATTCGACTTCATTTCTATGCTCGCACACGGCGAGAGCACCAAAAATATGGACATGATGGAGTATTTGGGCAATCTAATTTTGCTGATTGTGGGTGGTAATGACACGACCCGAAACACCATGTCCGCCAGCGCCCTCGCTATGCATCTTCATCCCGATCAATTTGCAGACGTCAAAGCAGATCAAAAATTAATCGAAAATATGGTTAGCGAAACCATTCGCTGGCAGACCCCTCTAGCGCATATGCGTCGACGCGCCAAAATCGACACAGTCTTGGGCGGAAAGGCTATCAAAGAGGGTGACAAAGTCGTTATGTGGTATTTGTCTGGTAACCGCGACGAAAGCGTCTTTCCCAATGCGAACGAATTCAACCTGCATCGTGACAACCTGCGCCGCCATCTCTCGTTTGGTTTCGGCATCCACCGCTGCATGGGCAACCGCCTCGCGGAAATGCAGTTAAAAATCCTTTGGGAGGAAATCCTAGCGCGCTTCGATCGCATTGAAGTCGTGGGCGACGTCCAGCGGGGCGCCTCCGTATTCGTTAGGGGTATTACTCGGCTACCCGTGAAGCTGCACGCGAAAGCGTAATCGAGACCACACGGCAGACAGGCCCCTGTAAACAAAAACCCGCCCAGGGTAACCTGGGCGGGTTTTCTTTTTGGAGTACCGTATTAGAAACGGTAGGTAAAATCGACACCGTAAGCAGCGAGTGCCGAAGGATGGTTGAAGGTACCACCAAACTCAGGCGCTGGAATCACTTCTTGCAGGTACTCTTCATCCGTTACGTTCTTGCCCCAAGCTGTGACTGACCACTGCTCAGCCGACAAGCTGATGCGCATGTTAAGCGTATCGTAGGCGTCACGTTGGGCGTTAGAGCCGGTAGCGGGATCGTAGAAGTCGGAGTTAAAGCCAGGACCGAAGAACGCGTTCCAGATGGTGGGCGATTCTTCACCTTGCAGGGTGTGGAACCACATTTCACCCGTGTACTGCCAGTCTGCGCGAACGCTTAGCTCCATACCACCACCAAGCTGCTTGACGTACTGGGCACCTAAAGTTGCGGTTTTATCCGGAGCCTGCGGTACATCGTTACCCACGCTCAAGGGGCGATGACGGTTCTCTTCGATCTCCGAAGACATCAAACCCACGCCGGCAAACAAACTGATTTCCTCGTTCAACACGAAGTTCACATCGGCCTCAAAGCCTTCAATGTAGAGTTCGTCGATGGTGGTCACACTGCGTAACAACCCGAACGGACCCGCGAAGAATTCGAAGAACTGGTTATCTTCCACGTCGGTGCGGAATAGAGCTGCGTTGACCCGCAAACGACGATCCATGAACTCACCTTTGAAACCGAGCTCAACGTTGGTCGAGACTTCCTTGTCGTACTGGTCTGGCACCAAGATACCGGCATTAACCGCTTCTCCCGCACCGCCGTAGCCTGCATTGAACCAGAAGTTCAATAGGTCTTCAGTTCCCACCGAGTTGAAGCCACCGGAACGGAAACCGACGCCGTAGCTCGCGTAGACATTCACCTGATCGCTGGCCGCCCAACTCCAAGTGATTTTAGGCTGAAGCTGAGAGAATGATTCGCTGCGATTCGGAATACCGTTCGGGAAGGTATTAAAGGCCGCATTGATCGGTACCGGCTGGAAATTCGCATCCAGTAGGTTCACGTTTTGCCCTGAGCCGCCGACATTCGGTACTTTATTCTTCACATCACGTGACTCGTAGTCGTACCGCATTGCGAAGGCCAACTCCATCGTCTCGTTCAGGTCAAACTCCACCTGGCCGTAAATAGAGGCAACGGAGGTTTCAAAATCGTCCCAAAACAACAAGTCAGTTGGGTTGGGACCGTTTGCGGGAACATAAGGCTGACGCAAGAAACCTTGCCCTGTATCAGCACCGTACGCCACAACCACCTCACGCTCGATCTCGGCGATATAGGCACCCGCGATCCAACGTACGTCAGAATCTTCTTTACTGGTGAAACGTACGTCGATCGACATATCGGTCTGGTTACGCTCTTGATATTGGTAGCCATCACATGTCAGTGGCGTATAAGGACCATAAACGCCAGCGAAGTTCGCGCCATCAGCAAAGGGGTCATAGCCAGCGCCGCTGCCTGAAGGGGGTAGCACACCAAATGGCTGGAAAGCAGGGCCAAAAAGGTCTGAATTGAAGCTGTTCGCGGCAGCTCGGCCCTGTAAACAGGCGGGCGTGACTTCGTAGCCGTAGAAGGTTGCAGCCGTTCCGTCAGACAAGAGGTATTCCTCTAGGTCATTGTAGGCAAAGCTGGCCGTCATGTCGGCAAAGCCCACATCAGTATCCAGTTTGATCGCCAAGTCCATCGTTTCCTGCTCGTTCTCGCCCGGCACGTTGAACACGAAGTCAAACTGCTGGTCGTTTACATCAACAGCGAATGTGGGGCTACCAAACACAGCCACAAACTGAGGGATAGCAAACGCGGCATTGAAGTTAATCGCACCGCCCTCGGCCTGAGAATAGCCTGCACGCACATCCAAAGTCGTGACATCGCTGATATCCCACACCACCCGAGCGCGGAAGCTATCATCTTTCAAAAAGTCTACTGCGTCATCTTTGCCGAGATAGCGGTTCGAGTAATGCCCATCCGTCTCACGGCTGCTGAAAGACAAACGGCCGTAAACAGAGTCTTCAACGATCGGTCCGCTCACCGTCCCGCTGACTTTGGTAGAGCTGTTGTTACCCACACCGGCCGTGATTTTTGCTTCGAATTCGTTGCTGGGCTTTTTGGTAGTGACCAAGATCGCACCCGCAACCGCGTTTCGACCATAAAGAGCGCCCTGAGGGCCTTTCAATACTTCGATCTGCTGGACGTCAAACAACTCCTCATTGAAGCTGTTCGGGTTGGTGCTCAACACGCCATCAACCACATAAGCAAACGTGGATTCGGCGTCACGCGTAGACACGATGCCACGAATACTCACCTGTGTATCACCGATATTCGCGGTATCCACCAGGGTCACGTTTGGAATCAAACTGATGTAGTCATCAGCACGCTCAATCCCCGCTCGTTCAATGGTGTCCTCGCCGAAGGCGGTTACTGCGATCGGAACCTCTTGGAGGTTCTCTGCTCGCTTACGAGCCGTGACCACCACTTCTTCAAGGGTGAACCCCGATGACTGCGCCACTGACACACCGGTATAACCGGTAGCCAGTAGCGACAAAGACATCCCCGCAAGTACTTTTTTTCTAAAGTTCATGGCATCCTCCTGCCTGTTTTATGGGTGTTGCTCCTAAAATCATTGTGTTTTTGTGTTTTTTAACCGACGCCAAAGTGTCGTCGTACTAATACCTAAATAATCCGCAACCGCTTGACGGTCACCTTGATACAACTCCATCGCGGCCTCGATAGCGGCCATTTCGCATTGTCGCAAAGCGCCATTTGCCGCACTAAAGCTCGCGCCCGCACGATAGACCTCCGGCAATGCTGCCTGCAGCAGGGACTCTGTGATTTCGTAGGACGGTTCCACCATCACTGCAACCACCACCCGCTCACAGAAACTCTCTAACTCTCGAACGTTGCCAGGCCAGCGATAACGTTCGAAATGAGACGCTAAACTCTGATAAAGAACGCTGCCATCGACTGGCAAGCCATATTGACCCGCGAAGCGATTCAGGTAGTACACGGAAATCGCAGCAATATCTTCTTTACGCTCGCGAAGCGGCGGCAGTTCAAGCGTGAAGGTATTTAGTCGATAGAAAAGATCTTCGCGAAAGCGCCCCTCCTCGACTTCCACGTGCAGTGGGCGGTTTGTCGCTGCGACCACTTTTAGATTTAAACTGACGCTACGTTCGCTGCCGATCGGTTTTAAGATTTTATCCTGCAGTACCCGCAACAGCTTAGACTGGTGCGCCATCGGCATTTCTGCAATTTCGTCTAAGAATAAAACGCCGTGATTCGCCTGTTCAAGCAAGCCCCGATGACCGCCTCGGCGAGAATTAGTGAAAGCACCTTCCTCATAACCAAACATTTCGCTCTCAAACAACTCAGAAGGCAGACTTCCACAGTTCACTGCAACTAAGGGACCATTGGCATAGCGGCTGTGGCGATGAATCTCGCGAGCGATGTGTTCTTTACCCGTACCCGATTCGCCAATAATCATAACGGCGCCATGAGCAACCGCGTACGTTTTGGCGAGTGACGCTACGCGGCTCATTGCCGTTGACTGAACCACAAAGCTCACTGGCGCCTCAGTTTCAGCAGCAACTACCGCGCGTGTTTGAGCCGATTTGTAGCGAACTAAATAGGCCATCTGGTGATCGTTATGCTCTAGGACATCGACAACCTGCAGGAACCGATCTTTTTTAATCGAAATCCACCGCTCGGTGTGTACCGTTTGGATATCGTTTAACTGCAATATATTTCGTTCTGCCGCACTCAATCGATTGCTTTTTATCAGCGTTGTGCGCGCCGCACGATTTGCCTGCACTAAATTCCGGTCGGAATCCAAGAGCAACAAAAAGTCATCCGACTCCTCAAACAAATGGGTCTGTATCCCCGTTTGCTGCGCACGCTGCAGCGCATCGTGGGCAACGCGTATGGCTCTTTCGACCAACTCGACGGCCGATTCCCGGCTATAAAGCAGAATGGAGGGTATCCCTTCTTTCTCCGCTAAATGACAGCTATAGCTTGGCCCAACAATGACACCAGGCTTCTCTGCCAAGGCCAGGTAAAATTGTTCTGATGCCTCATCGGAGGTCAAATAATGGCGATGAACCAGGTTGATTTCGAGCAATTCGCTCAGATACTCAATCAGCTTCAGGCGCCCCGGTACTCCTGCGCCGTAAGTAAACAAATGAACGCGGTTTGAAACTTTTTTGGCTTTCAGGCACGCTTCTATGATGTCCGATTCTTTAACCGGTTGACTCACTACCGGCACAGACAGCGTATTCGCTAAAAATGCTGCGTTAGCACCCGCACTCATGATGACATCAGGATGATAGCGGTCAACCAGCGCCTGATGATCGATCTTCTCCGAGGCAACACTATCATGAAACGCCAATTCAGCCTGGCCGGAGAACTTATCCATGACCGAATGCACAAGCTCACTGAAGCGACGAAAACCCAGTAGCAGAATTCGTGGTTTCATGGCCTGCGCGGGTCGATTCATGCGACGTGCTCCACACGGTCGATCATCGCCAACGTTTCATCCAGCGACATGACATCAACGTACTTTGCGTGCATATCGTGCAAGTTCGCAGCATGTGCATCCAAGTTGCGATCTCCAACCCCCTCGCGCACCACCACTGTCGGGAAGTTGTGTGACAAAGCATCTACCGCACTAGCACGAACGCACCCACTCGTTGTTAAACCCACAACCACACAGGAATCGACCCCCATGGCACGCAAGCGCTGAGCGAGGTCGGTTCCCATAAACGCACTGGGAAAGTGTTTTTCAACAATCAGATCGTTATCGGCCGGCGCAAGCCGCGGGTCAATTTCAACCCAAGCGCTTCCCCGCTTGAGAATATTAAGACTGGGTAAGCGAGCTCGAAAGACCGAGGCATCTTCATCACGATCGTACACAACGGTGGTAAATACCACGGGTAGATTACGCTTTCGAAACGCCGACAAGAGGCTTTGAGAAGCTTTAACCTCAGCGTCAAAGTATCCACCTAAAGGGGATTCCGGCTGGGTAAACCCCAAAGACATATCGACCAGAATCAGGGCAGGATACTGCCCTAATCCGATAGTCTGTCTCGCTAAATCAGCCATTTTTCAGTACTCAGGCGCGACGCTGAAAGACGGGCTCTTCTGGCGCCTCAAGATGCGTTTCCTCCAAACAGCGCGCCTTGATCTCTTCGATGGAGCCTCCGAAATTAAAGATCTCGGTGATTTCGCCTCGAGCCGCTCTCATCTCCGAACGCAGTGCCTCGGTGGCGGCCGAATCAACCCCGGCGTCTGTTACAACGACTCCATAATTGCGTGCGCCTTGAGTGGTAACCAAGCCGCGCGCGACATCCTGAGCAACCAACGCCGGATCGCGAGCCAAGGGGTCACCCCAACCGCCACCACCCCAGGTGTTGTAATAGAGAATATCGCCAGCCTTGACCTTGATACCTTCGCATTTGGCGGGCAACCACTCTTCTGAGCCGTCTGTTCTGACAATGCGTTTGGTTGATCGCATACCTGGATCACCCCCGTTTACGCCCCAAGGGTAGGTAAACCAGCGCTCATCGTGTATACCAATATCGCCATCAACCAGGAATCGATAGGCCACAGACAAACCATTACCACCACGATGCAGGCCCGCGCCTCCTGAATCTGGAATTACTTCATAGCGCTCAATGCGCATGGGGAAATAGCTTTCGATAAATTCGTTGGGGACGTTAGTGAAACCGGGCCACAAACTGTGTCCGTCCGGCCCGTCGCCCACGGGGCGCCCCGGAACGCCACCAAACCCAATCTGGAAGAGCTGGAACCACTGCCCATCCTTACCCGGACGGGTGTCATATCCCGAGTAAAATAGGTGCGGTGAATCCGAGAATCCCGCGGCATTCAACAATTCATTTGGCGCCCCCATACCCAGCAGAGCACCCAGCACGTCAAAAATACGACCCAAGGCATGGGTTCGACCTGAAAGTGCGGCTGGATAATGTGGCTTGAGCAAAGTGCCCTCAGGAATACGCACATCAACTAGGTCGTAAAAACCGTCGTTGAATGCAATCTGTGGGTCCACGATATTAATTGTGAACGAACCAAAAAACATCTTGAACATATCTTCGTTCAAGTAGAAGTTCACCGAACTCTGGGCCTGAGGAGAAGTGCCTTCAAAGTCAAAAATCGCTTTGTCGCCCTCACGCCACATGGTGCAATGGATCTTGTATGGGCCAAGCCCCATGCCGTCATCGCACAAGTAATCGGTAAACTCGCGTTTTTCTTCCGGCACCACCATGCTGATAACGGCCTTCATAGCATCGTAGTTGCGCTGCAGCATCACGTCCATAGTTGAAGTGAAGACGTCGTCACCAAAACGCTCCGCCAATTCAACACAGCGTTTTGCCGCCGTGTTACACGCAGCGACCAATGCGTTCAGGTCGAAGCGGTTCCACTGAGAGGTCCGCACGTTGTGCAACACCAACTCCAATAAATCGGCCTGCAATTCGCCTTTTTTGTAGAGCTTCACAGGGGGAATACGAATCCCTTCTTGGTAGATATTGGTGGCATTGATTGGCATCGAACCCGGTACCATACCGCCGTTGTCTGACATGTGACCAAACATGGCCGACCACGCGATGTGACGCCCTTCTTTGAACACCGGCACAAGTACCAGCCAGTCTGGCAAGTGGGAAACGGCCGCATTACACATGTAAGGGTCATTGGTTAGGATCACATCGCCTTCTTCGATCTCGGCGTCGTAGACTGAGAGAAAGGGGCCAATAAACGAGCCAAACTGTCCCACAACCATTTTGCCTTCTTTATTGGCGATCATAGGAAAACAGTCGCCCTGCTCCCGAATGCCGGGCGACATTGCCGTACGGAATAGAACAGCGTCCATTTCCTCACGGGCGTTCTTCAAGGCATTCTCGATGATGTCTACCGTGACGCTCTCAACCTCAACCGAAGCCAGGGGCGTGTGATTCGTTTCAATAATTTTTGCAGCCATAATTACGCTCCCTGCTCGCTTGCTGAGGGTTCAATGAGTAAGTTACCCACTACGTCGGTACGCGCTTGGTAACCCGGCAAAATCAAGGTAGTAGAGTCCATCTCTGTCACAATCGCTGGGCCTGGCACCACTAATTCGGTGTGCAGTTTGTAGCGCTCGTAGATGGTCGCGTCGTACCAGCTGCCCTCGAAGTAGATACGGGTTTCGTGGATTGCGCAGTCCGCTAGAGTAGCATCTGAAGTCCGACTCAGCTTGACTTCCAACGCCTGCCCGCGCGAGGCGACAACGGCTCGAATCATGACGATTTCATGCCCATCACCCAGCTTAAAGGTAAAGAGCTTTTCATGCTCGTCATCAAACACGTCGGTAATAACAGCCAAACCGTTCGCATCGAGTCCAGCGATATCGAAATTCACACTAATCTGAAACGCCTGCCCAGCATAGCGCACGTCCGCCTGATACGTGACGTCAAGTTGATCTTCAGGGATACCATCCGCCAACAGCGCCTGAGCCGCGCGATCTCGTAATGCCAGCAGATCTTGCTTCAACTGGTCGGGCGACACATCGCCGGCCAACATGCCATAGCTTCGCGCCGCCTCATCTTGCAACTGGGTCGTTGCATCGCCATAAGCACACAACACACCGGGGCCAGGGGGAACGATTACGGGGAACGAATTAACCAGACGCCCCAGCGCATTGGCGTGCAGTGGACCCGCACCACCAAATCCAACCAAACTAAAATCGCGGGGATCATAGCCTTGCTCAACCGACACCAAACGCAAGGCACCGAACATCGCTTCGTTCGCAATTCGAATAATACCTTCGGCTGCTTCCATG
>JAUHWV010000029.1 GCA_030427335.1 Gammaproteobacteria bacterium
AGCAGAGAGCAGAGAGCAGAGAGCAGAGAGCAGAGAGCAGAGAGCAGAGAGCAGAGAGCAGAGAGCAGACTTGGCGCCGTTTGCTGGTCGTGGCTCCCATAAAAAAGGACGCATGAGCGTCCTTTTTTATTCCGTGGGTCAATTAGCCTCGCGGCAAGCGACCGACGTGCGTTAGCGCTTAGGCAAAATTTTGGTTCACAAAATCCCAGTTAATCAAAGCCCAGAATGCGTCCATGTACTTAGGTCGCGCATTGCGGTAGTCCACGTAGTAGGCGTGTTCCCAAACATCAACTGTCAGAATCGGAGTGACGGAAGCGTCGGTGAGTGGCGTAGCGGCATTGCTGGTATTTACAATCGCGACACTGCCGTCGGCCTTTTTGACAAGCCAAGTCCAGCCTGATCCAAAATTATTGATAGCAGAGTTAGTGAATTGCTCCTTAAAGGCGTCGAAGGAGCCGAAAGCCGCGTTGATCGCGTCCGCTACCGGGCCTGTTGCTGCGCCGCCACCGTTTGGCGAGAGGCAGTTCCAGTAAAAGGTGTGGTTCCAGACTTGGGCCGCGTTATTAAACACGCCACCTTCAGATGATTTGACGATGTCTTCAAGGGATTGGTTCGCCATCTCGGTGCCTTCAACGAGGCCGTTTAACTTGTCAACGTAGGTTTGGTGATGCTTGCCATAGTGAAACTCGATGGTCTCCGCTGAAATGTGCGGTGCAAGGGCGTCTTTAGCGTAAGGGAGCTCCGGTAGTGTAAAAGACATAGTCAGTCTCCTTAAAAGGGGGTTAGAATGAAGCGTGCTGAATTTTCTGTCGGCTGAGCTAAAGGCAGCGACAGGAGATCATGGCGTGTAAGCCGGCGCGTATTATAACAGAAAGGCTAGGTCAAAGGAGACTCTAAAATGGCTGAAGGATTGTTTGTAGTCCGATGGTTCCACGTGTTGTTCGGCGTGGTTTGGATCGGCATGTTGTACTACTTTAATTTCGTGCAGATGGCGTATTTTGCAGAAGCCGAGCCGAGTGCAAAAGCCGATGCCGTTAAGAAACTGGCGCCGCGTGCACTGTGGTGGTTCCGCTGGGGTGCAGCATTCACGTTTATCACGGGTCTGGCTCTGCTTCATTTACTCGGGTATTCGTTTGGGGAGATGGCAGCGCGCCCCTTGATCTGGCTGGCTGTGCTAATGGGCACGCTGATGTTCCTTAACGTGTGGCTGATAATCTGGCCAAACCAGCAGATCGTGATTGGTCTTAAAGAGGGCGACGCAGCTGTGGCGGGTGCGAAAGCGACTTTGGCATCGCGCACCAACACACTTTTCTCGGGCCCGATGCTGTTCGGTATGCTGGCTGCGGCCCACTACGCGAATCCAGCATCACAGGCGGCGTTTTATACCTGTGCGGCAATTATTTTGCTGCTCGAGTTGAATGCGATCTTTGGTAAGTTGGGGCCCCTTAAGTCAGTACCTGGCGTCGTTCATTCAAGTTTGGGTCTCACTCTGATCATCTGGGCAGTCACAACCTACATGTAGAGCCCTTTCCCGCGCTTTAGGGCGCGGGTTATAATCGGGTTTTTGATTGCGAGGCTCTTATGGCCGACGATTTTGAACCCATTCCCTCTATAGTGGCGGAGGTCGATGAAGAACGTCGACCCTCGCAGACGATTCGAAGAGGCGCGCCTGCCGCCGGTAATACGGCGGGCCGCGTAATCACAGCCACTTTCGTTTTTGTCGCGCTAGCCGTGGCGCTGGGTAGCGTGATTTGGTCTTGGCAGTTGCAGCAGCAGTTGGTTGAGGCGAGCCATATCATGGAGCGTCACAATGCTCGGATCATGGAGCTCGAAGCGACTATTGCCGACACCGATGAAGGTTTGAGTCAAAATGCAGCACAAATGGCCGTTCGAATCAAAGAACTGTACTCCGAAGTCGATAAGCTGTGGGCCAGCGCATGGCGCCGGAATAAGGCGGATATTGAGGCCTTGCAGACGGCCGCAGGTAATCACGACAAAGCTCTGAAGGCGCTTGTTTCGGCCGATAAAGCGGCGATCGACGAGCGCACCCAAAATGCCGCGATGATTGATCTTTTGCGCAAAGACATGACCAAGTTGAAGTCGATCGCGTCCGATCTGGAACGTTTAGCGAGTAGTGCGTCCACTAATCAAAGCGCCCTCGAGCGCACAGCGGACAACGTAAATAAGCTCACCTTGCAATTCTCGGCTTTGTCGAAGCGTGTTGAAGATAACGAAGAGTGGATAGGCTCAATCAACGCCTTTAGACGTCAGGTCAATACCACACTTACCGAGCTTCAGCGTTCCGTGCGAGAACTCGAAACTCCGCCTACGGCGGTGCCCAGCCCTTAATATTGGAGAATTCATGACCGTTATACGACAGGACGATTTTATTGACAGCGTTGCGGACGCATTGCAGTTTATCTCTTACTACCACCCCAACGATTTCGTGAAGGCCGTTCATGAAGCCTATGAGCACGAGTTAAATCCGGCCGCGAAAGATGCGATGGCCCAGATATTGATTAATTCGCGTCTATGCGCACAGGGTAAGCGCCCCATCTGTCAGGATACCGGTATCGTTACGGTCTTTTTGAAAATTGGTATGAATGTGGTTTGGGACGCAACCATGTCGGTCAGTGATATGGTTAACGAGGGAGTACGAAGAGCGTACCTACACCCTGACAACGTGCTGCGCGCCTCCATATTGGATGACCCTGCGGGGGCCAGACGCAACACGAAAGACAATACGCCGGCCGTGATTCATATGGAGGTGGTGCCCGGTGATACCGTCGACGTGCAGGTGGCTGCGAAAGGCGGTGGTTCCGAAAATAAATCTAAGCTTGCGATGCTTAACCCTTCGGATTCCATCGTAGATTGGGTTGTTAAAACCGTGCCGACGATGGGTGCTGGCTGGTGTCCCCCAGGCATGCTCGGAATTGGCATTGGCGGAACGGCTGAAAAGGCCGCGGTAATGGCGAAGGAATCTTTGATGGATCCGATTGACATCCATGAGCTGCGTAAGCGCGGGCCTTCAAATCGGGTTGAGGAGCTGCGGCTTGAAATAATGGATGCGGTGAACCGCTTGGGAATCGGCGCACAAGGTTTGGGTGGGTTAACCACTGTCCTAGATGTCAAAATTAAGGACTACCCAACTCACGCGGCCTCTTTACCTGTTGCGATGATCCCGAACTGCGCGGCCACGCGCCACGCGCATTTTGTTCTGGATGGCAGTGGCCCAGCGTTGCAAACGCCACCCGATCTGGAAGATTGGCCTGACATTACTTGGGAAGTAGGCGATTCAGTGCGGCGTGTTAACTTGGATACGGTAACGCAAGAGGAAGCGGCATCTTGGAAGCCCGGTGACACTCTGTTGCTTTCAGGCAAAATGCTCACGGGCCGTGACGCAGCACACAAAAAGATGAAAGAGCTCATAGATAGCGGGGAAGGGCTACCCGAGGGTGTTGATCTAAAAGGTCGCTTTATCTACTACGTGGGTCCGGTCGATCCCGTGCGGGATGAGGTTGTGGGACCCGCTGGTCCGACTACGTCGACTCGGATGGATAAATTTACGGACTTCATTCTGGAGCAAACCGGATTGCTCGGCATGATCGGTAAAGCCGAGCGCGGCCCAGCCGGAATTGAGGCAATTAAGAAGCACAAAGCGGTTTATCTGATGGCGGTCGGTGGCGCTGCGTACCTGGTATCCAAGGCAATTACTTCTTCGCGCGTGGTGGCTTTTGAAGAGCTCGGTATGGAAGCCATATACGAGTTCGAAGTCAAAGATATGCCGGTCAGCGTAGCCGTCGATGTTAATGGCGTGTCCGTCCATGAGACTGGCCCACGCGAGTGGCGTGCCAAGATAGAAGAGCAGGCGTTGGAGCTTGTCTAATACCTTCTATTGGCACGATTATGAAACCTTTGGGGTGAGTCCGGCCAGGGACCGCCCTTGCCAGTTTGCCGGTTTGCGAACCGACCTGGAATTAAATCCGATTGGCGAGCCGCTCACGGTCTATGCGAGACCCACACCCGATTATCTACCCCACCCTATGGCCTGCTTGGTTACGGGAATAACGCCTCAAGAAGCTCTGGCAAAAGGTCTTTCGGAGCGCGATTTTATTGCGCGAATTCATGCTGAGTTGGCTGCGCCAGGAACCTGTGGGGTGGGCTATAACTCCATTCGGTTTGATGACGAAGTCACCCGCCACACGCTGTATCGAAACTTTTTTGACCCCTACGCGCGCGAGTACCGAGATGGTAATTCTCGCTGGGATTTGATCGATGTTGTTAGGGCCTGTTGTGCCTTGCGTCCGGAGGGGGTGATCTGGCCTAGTGCGGCAGATGGCACAACATCGATGAAATTGGAAGCTTTGACGGCGGCGAATGGTATCGAGCACAGCGGAGCGCATGATGCCTTGGTGGACGTCAGAGCTACGCTCGAGCTGGCTAGATTGATCAAGACGCAGCAACCCAAGCTGTTTGAGTACGCGCTCAGTTTACGAGATAAAAATACGGTTTTGGCCATGTTGGCTATTGGCGAATGGCGCCCCATTCTGCATGTCTCGGGAATGTTCGGTGCAAAAAATGCGAACGTAGGTTTGGTTGTACCAGTAATGCAGCATCCCCGTAACCATAACGAAGTTATTGCCCTTGATTTGAATCTCGATCCGCAACATCTGTTGCAATATTCAGCTGATGAGTTGAGGGCTCGCCTTTACACCCGTGCCGAGGAGTTGGAGGGCGAGAGACCCGCGCTCAAATCTATTCACGTTAATAAAAGCCCCTTTGTCGCCCCCGCAAAAATGTTGACGGAAGCCGTAGCGAAGCGGGCCGGCTTGGATTTGCCGAGCCTGCGTGAGAATCTGAAGATCCTGCAGGATTTAGTGAAGCAAGATGCACGTCGTCTGATTGACCAATTACAAGCGGTGTACGGTCAGACCCGGGAGTATGGCAAGACCGATCCAGAGTGGGATTTATACGGTGGATTTTTCTCCGATTCGGATAAACGTCTCATGGATCGAGTCCGAGCCGCTAGCCCACGAGAATTAGCCAGCCAAACGTTCCCGTTTGAAGACGCGCGACTGCCGGAATTGCTGTTTCGCTATCGAGCGCGTAATTTTCCTGAATCGCTTTCGGTGGATGAAAAAGCGCAGTGGCAGGAGTATTGTTACGAGCGTATTTCTCGTGAAGATTTAGGGCTCATGCACATGGAGCGATTGTTCGAGGAGATCGCCGTAATCCGGGAAATCTCGTCTGATGACCCGAAAGCAATGAGCCTGATGGACTCGCTTGAGGCCTATACGGATACTTTATTAGCGCAAGAATGAGCGCGTTTATGACTAAGGAGCTTGTGTGAAATTTGCGGGGAGCCACATTCTATCGGTATCTCAATTTGAGCGTGCGGATGTCGAGCACGTTTTTTCCGTCGCGGATCGCATGCGCCCCTTTGCCGAGCGTGAGCGAATGACAAAAGCCCTTGATGGAGCGATTCTGGGTTCCATGTTTTTTGAGCCCTCAACTCGGACACGTGTGAGTTTTGGTAGTGCTTTTAATCTTTTGGGTGGTGAGGTTCGCGAGACGACTGGATTTGAGCACAGTGCTATTGCCAAAGGGGAATCGCTATATGACACCGCTCGCGTACTGAGTGGATACAGCGATGTCATCGTGATGCGCCACCCGGAGTCGGGTTCGGTCGCGGAATTTGCCGCAGCGAGTCGTGTCCCCGTCATTAATGGGGGTGACGGCAGCAACGAGCACCCCAGCCAAGCCCTACTTGACCTATATACCATCCGCAAAGAGCGTGAACACCAAGGCGGTGAGGTGGACGGTCTTAGGATCGCACTGGTTGGCGATCTCAGATACGGACGAACTGTTCACTCTTTGTGCCAGCTGCTTGCCGTGTACGAGGGGTTGCACATCCTTTTGGTATCACCTGTTGAGTTGCGAATGCCAGAGTCTATCATTGAGTATTTACGCGAACGCGGGCACACCGTGCTTGAAAGTGACCAGCTTGAGGCATCAATCAAGCAGGTTGATATCGTCTACTCCACGCGTTTGCAGGAAGAACGCTTCGCGAGCTCGCAAGAGGCTGATTTGTATCGCGGCCGGTTTCGCTTGAATCAGTCTGTCTACACGGAACACTGCCAGCCAAATACGGTAATTATGCACCCGTTACCACGCGATTCGCGTGCGAATGCGCGTGAGCTGGATGTGGATCTGAATGACAATCCAAATCTGGCTATTTTTCGTCAAACTGACAACGGTGTTTTGGTTCGCATGGCCTTGTTCGCCCTCATACTCGACGTGGTTGATTTGGTTGACACTGAGTCCCGCCCCGTGCAGTGGTTCACAGCCAGACGGTTCAAATGATCTACTCACCGCAATTTTCCTCTGACGATTTTGAGCTTCTCAACGAAGAATGGGCCTTTCGGGGCTATTTTGGTGTTCGTAGGATTGAGCTGAAGCATCGATTATTCAAAGGGGGGTGGAGTGCTCCTGTAAAACGGGAAATATTCGAGCGCGGCGACGCTGTGGCGGTATTGCCTTATGATCCGGTGGCCGACGAGTTGGTTCTAATTGAGCAGTTTAGGCCGGGCGCAATGCGAGCGGGCGATACTCCATGGATGCTGGAATTGATTGCGGGCGTAGTTGAGCCCGGCGAAGGCGACGAACAAGTAGTGCATCGTGAAGCCTTCGAAGAAGCTCAGTGTACGCTCTCCGAATTAGAGCTCATTGCGACCTTTTACCCGAGCGCCGGTGCCTGCAGCGAGCAAATTCGCTGTTTTATTGGGCGAGTTGAGGGTGCGCCTCAGAGCGGGATCTTTGGTTTAGAGTCCGAAAACGAAGATATCAAGCTGCACCGTTTGAAGCTCAAGGCAGTAATGGATCTGTTGCGATCCAACCAAATAAATAATGGGCACACCTTGATAGCACTGCAGTGGTTGGCTTTGAATCGCGATGCGCTTCGAGAACGTTGGTTGAGCTAGCCGTGAGTGAGAACACGGTGGAGTCCAACAAGAGAACGCGTGGCCTGTTAGGCTCCAGTTTGTTGGTTGGCAGTATGACGATGCTGTCACGCGTTTTAGGGCTCACGCGCGATATCGTTCTGGCCGGTTTTGTGGGTGCTACATCAAATGCCGACGCGTTCTTTGTGGCTTTTAAGATCCCCAATTTTTTGCGTCGCTTGTTCGCTGAAGGCGCGTTTTCACAAGCCTTTATTCCGGTTCTTGCGGATTATAAATCGAGCGAAGATGACACGCTGATACAGTCGTTTATTAATCGTGTAACAGGGGTCTTGGGAGGCGTCTTACTCGTTTTCACGGCGTTTATGATGATGGCCGCACCGGTTGTGACGATGCTGTTTGCGCCCGGATTTATTGAGGATGCGGCAAAGTTTGATCTGACTGCCGATATGCTTCGCGTGACTTTTCCCTACTTATTGCTTATCTCGTTAACGGGAATGGCGGGCGCGATCTTAAACAGTTACGGTTACTTTGCGATCCCAGCGCTCACCCCAGTTTTGCTGAATCTCTCTTTGATCTTCGCCGCGCTCGTGGTCTCTCCTTGGTTTGAGCCGCCGATCATGGCTTTGGCCTGGGGCGTTGTTTTGGCGGGTGCATTACAGTTGACCCTGCAGTTGCCCTTCCTTGCGCAAATACAGCGTTTACCAAAGCCTGTCTGGGATACCAAAGATGAGGGTGTTAAGCGCGTCTTGAAATTGATGGTTCCAGCCTTATTTGGTGTCTCGGTAAGCCAAATTAACTTGTTACTCGATACGGTTCTGGCCTCTCTTTTACCGGATGGTTCTGTCTCCTGGTTGTATTACTCAGATCGGCTCACAGAACTGCCTTTAGGTGTTTTTGGGATCGCTATCGCGACCGTGATATTGCCGAATCTGTCTGATTTGGGTAGTAAATCGGACGTTAAGCAGTCACGGCGCGTCCTAGATTGGGCCGTGCGTATGGTCATCTTGGTGGCATTACCGGCAACCTTGGCTCTTTGGTTGTTAAGTCGTGAAATTTTGACAACGCTCTTCCAGTACGGTGCTATGACGCCACATGATATCGACATGGCGGTGTTCAGTATGCGGGCCTATGCGATCGGTTTGCTCGCATTCATGCTGATCAAGGTGCTTGCGCCCGGATTTTATGCGCAGAAAGATACCAAGACGCCGGTAAAGATAGGCGTTATCGCGATGGTCAGCAATATGCTCCTGAATGTAGCCTTCGTTTTTCCGCTCATGTGGTGGTTTGACCTTGGGCATGTGGGTTTGGCATTGGCGACAAGCTGTTCCGCTTTTCTGAATGCCTTACTGTTGCTGCGAGGTCTGCGCGCTCGGAGTCTTTTTCAATGGCAGGTGGGCTGGGTGTTATTCTTGAGGGCAATGGCTGTCGGGGTCATCCTTATGTCCGCCGTGCTATTCTACGCGTCTGACTATGTGGGCGATCTGGCGGAAAGAGCTTGGTGGGAGCGCGCAAGCCTCTTGGGTTTCTTGATTTTAAGCGGAGGAGCCGCGCTCGTGCTAGGCTTACTCCTTGGCGGTCTTCGATTATCTCATTTAAAAGCCCCTCTGCCTGCGAATGTTGCCTAACGCATAGGAGCTGAGGCGCTAATTGGTTATACTGTGCCGCTTTGAACACAAGGTCTGCCCATAAGAATGGAGCTCATCCGCGGCTTACACAATCTTCGCGTCAAACATCGTGGCTGTGTGGCTACGGTGGGCGCGTTTGATGGTGTACATCGTGGTCATCAGTGGGTATTGACGCAGGTGAAAGAGCGGGCCGAGCAATTGAAATTGCCGAGCACCGTTATCTTGTTCGAGCCCCTGCCTAAAGAGTATTTTCAGCCTCTTGAAGCCCCGGCACGTATCAGCAATTTTAGAGAAAAGGTCGAGGCACTTGCGGAGCTGGGTGTAGATCGGGTCTTGCGCGTGACTTTTAACGAGAGGGTCCAGCAGATGTCCGCTGAGGCCTTCATTGAAAATGTATTTGCTGAAGGCTTGGGTGCTAAGTTTGTCGTTTTAGGCGACGATTTTCGTTTTGGCAACGACCGTGAGGGCGATTTTGACCTGATGCAGCGCAGGGGCGAGCGTTACGGGTTCGAGTGCGCAGCAACCCCGACCTATGAGTTTGACGGGGGGCGGGTCAGCAGTACCCGCATCCGCGCCAGCCTTGAAGCGGGCGATTTCGAGGAGGCCGCGCTGCTCTTGGGGCGACCGTTCTCAATGGAAGGGCACGTAGTGTATGGCAAGCAACTTGGGCGGCAGCTAGGGTTCCCAACGGCTAATATCCGGTTGCAACGATTGCGAGCGCCCGTTAACGGCGTATTTGCGGTTCGCGTAGACGGCTCGGGTCTGAGTTCTGCACCGGCTATAGCGAACGTGGGCGTACGCCCCACAGTAAATGACTCGATTACGGCCAATCTAGAGGTGCATTTGATTGATCAGTCCCTTGATCTCTACGGTAAGCGAATCAAGGTGACCTTCCTGCACAAGGTGAGAGACGAAATTAAATTTGATGGAATAGACCAGCTGAAAGAGCGCGTGCTTGCGGATATCGACGACGCGCGCAGCTGGTTTGCGAGTGAAAAGGTGTAGAAAACCCCATGACCGACTATAAATCGACGCTGAACCTGCCTCATACCGACTTTCCCATGAAAGCCGGCCTAGCTCAGCGAGAGCCCGAACGTCTGAAAAAATGGCAGGGTGAAAATCTGTATCAGGCTATTCGTGAAGCCTCTAAAGGTCGCCCCAAATTTATTCTGCACGACGGCCCTCCGTATGCTAATGGCGAGTTGCACTTGGGGCATTCGGTCAACAAAATCTTGAAAGACATGATCGTGAAGTCACGACAGCTCGCGGGTTTCGATGCGCCCTACGTACCGGGCTGGGATTGCCACGGGCTCCCCATTGAATTGAACGTTGAGAAGAAGGTCGGCAAACCGGGGCAAAAAATAAGCGCCGCTGAGTTTCGACAGAAATGTCGCGAGTACGCGCGTGGCCAAATTGATGGGCAGCGAGAGGATTTCAAACGTTTGGGTGTCGTTGGTGACTGGGATGATCCTTACCTAACGATGAATCCCAAGTTTGAGGCAAATATTGTAAGAACGCTCGCGAAGTTGATCGATAGAGGGCATTTGCACAAAGGGTCCAAACCTGTGCACTGGTGTTTGGACTGTGCTTCGGCCTTGGCTGAGGCGGAGGTCGAGTACGCAGACAAAAAATCGCCCGCCATTGATGTGGCGTTTCGGTTTGTTGACGGCGATGCCGTCGCTCAAGCCTTTGGAGTGAGTCAGGCCCCCGGTGCGGCATTGGTGATATGGACTACGACGCCTTGGACTCTCCCGGCCAACCAAGCCGTTTGTCTTAATGCCGACCTTGAGTACGCGCTCGTGCAAACTGAAAAGGGGTTGTTGGTACTCGCGTCCGATCTTGTGGAAGCGTGCTTGCAGCGCTATCAGCTGGAGGAGTCGGAGATTCTCGGTAAATGCGCTGGTGCCAGACTCGAACACTTCATGCTTGCGCATCCCTTTGCAGATCGGCAAGTGCCGGTTATTTTGGGCGAGCACGTCACAACCGATGCCGGTACCGGCTGCGTGCATACCGCGCCGGCTCACGGTCAGGACGACTACCAAGTCGGGCTCAAATACGATTTGCCCACCGAGAACCCAGTGATGAGCAACGGCGTATTTGCGCCTGATACGCCACTGGTTGGTGGCACTTACGTCACTAAAGCGAATGAGCCGATACTTGAGGCTTTGCAGAATTCAGGGCATTTGCTTGCTCATAAGGCCTACGATCACTCATACCCACATTGTTGGCGCCACAAGACCCCCATTATTTTTAGGGCAACTCCGCAGTGGTTTATCAGTATGTCGCAACAGGGGCTTCTTGATGACGCCAAAGCCGCAGCGGATGCGGTGCAGTGGGTACCCGATTGGGGTAAAGCTCGTATTGATGCCATGCTCGCTGATCGGCCTGACTGGTGTATCTCACGACAACGTACTTGGGGAGCCCCGATTGCTCTGTTTGTTCACAAAGAGACAGGTGCCTTACACCCTGATACGGCGACTCTAATGGAGCAAGTCGCCCAAGCGATTGAGGTGGGCGGGATCGATGCGTGGTTTGAACTCGAGCCTGAAGCACTTTTAGGTGCAGATGCCGCGGAATACGAAAAAGTAACCGATACGCTCGATGTGTGGTTTGATTCAGGCGTCACGCACGCCTGCGTGTTGCGCGAGCGAACCGAATTACAAGCGCCTGCCGACTTGTATTTGGAGGGTTCCGACCAGCACCGTGGTTGGTTCCAGTCGAGTTTGTTGACCGGCGTAGGGGCCTTTGGTGAAGCACCCTATAAAGCGGTGTTGACCCACGGATTTACGGTGGACGACCAGGGCCGGAAGATGTCCAAGTCTATTGGCAACATTCTTTCTATTAAAGAGGCCTCCAATAAATGGGGCGCAGACGTGCTGCGTTTGTGGGTCGCCGCGACGGACTATCGTGGCGAAATTGCGTTTGGTGATGAAATCTTCAACCGCACATCCGATGCCTATCGCCGAATACGAAATACAGCGCGGTTTTTATTAGCGAATTTGAACGGATTTGACCCAGCGGTGGATGTGCTCCCCAGTGCCTCTATGCTGCCTCTGGACCGCTGGATGGTGTTCAGAGCAGCGCAATTGCAAAAAGAGATTGCGGCGGCCTATGAAGCCTATCAGTTCCACTTGGTGTATCAAAAAGTGCATCATTTCTGCTCATCCGATTTGGGCGGTTTTTATCTGGATATTATTAAAGACCGGCAGTACACGACTCAGGCGGATAGCGCGGCGCGACGCTCGGCGCAAACGGCGCTATACCATATCGTCCATGCGCTGGTGCGGTGGATAGCGCCTATTTTGAGTTTTACCGCGGATGAAATTTGGGAACACTTGCCGGGATCAGGCAACCAATCCGTATTCTGTGAAATGTGGTACGGCGACTTTGAGTCGGTGTCGCTCGATGAAGCGTTAGATGATGCCTACTGGACTCAGATCGTATCGATTCGACGCGAGGTGAATGGCGCACTTGAAGCGGCGCGTTCGCAAGGTGTTATTAAGGGGGCGCTCGACGCATCTGTCACCTTGTACGCAACTAACGAAATCATTGCGGCACTTAATGCGCTAGGTTCAGAATTGCGCTTTGTGTTGATTACCTCTGATGCACTGTGTGCTGACTTAGGTGAAGCGCCGAGCGATGCCTTTGACACCGAGATAGAGGGGCTGAAGGTGGGTGTAGTGAAATCGGAGTCCGAGAAGTGTGAGCGTTGCTGGCACCGTCGCGAAGACGTTGGGCAGTCTGAGATGCACCCGAGCCTCTGTGGTCGCTGTATCGAAAATATCGACGGATCCGGTGAAGTTCGCCAGTATGCCTAGTGCATCGACCAAACTTCAATGGCTGATGGCCATTTTGGCTGTGGTCATTTTAGACCAGGCTACGAAGAGTTGGGCCTCTGAGCAACTCATCTATGCGCAGCCAAATTACGTATTTTGGTGGTTGGACATTACCTTGCACCACAATCCGGGTGCAGCGTTTTCATTTTTGAGTGACGCAGGCGGATGGCAGCGGTATTTCTTTACTATTGTGGCTGTCGTTGTGAGTATCGCTATCGTGGTGTGGTTAAGCCGTCTGACGGCGCACGAATTGCGTCTAGGATGGGCTCTGGTGCTCGTGTTAGCCGGCGCTATAGGTAACTTGATTGACCGAGTGACTTTAGGCTACGTGGTCGATTTTATCTCGGTGCACTGGGGTCATTGGTACTTCCCGACATTTAATGTGGCAGACAGCAGCATCACGATCGGCGCGATACTGCTTTTGATAGATAGTTTTCTGACGCCATCAACGCAATCTAAGGATTAGAGAGGACGCTATGGAGCAACTTCCGATCGGGCCCGGAACACAGGTGACGCTCAACTTCGCTCTGATGCTCGAGGATCAGACTGAGATTGACAGTAATTTCGATCAAAGTCCCGTTACCTTTAGTGTTGGCGATGGGAATGTGCTAGCCGGTTTTGAGCGTCATCTGTTTGGTCTTACTGCGGGTGAGGAGCGAGAATTTGCTGTGCCGCCCGAGGATGGGTTTGGACAGCCAAATCCGAATAATGTCCAGACGGTGAAGCGGTCTTCTTTTGGCCCGGAAGAATTGAGCGAGGGCTTAGTCTGCAGTTTTGCGGATGCCGAAGGCGGTGAGTTGCCCGGTGTAATTACCTCGTTCGATGATAAGTGGGTGACGGTAGACTTCAACCACCCTCTGGCGGGTCGAACGATCTTATTCAAAGTGAAAATCCATAATGTGGTTGTGGCTGAGGTGCATTAATGCAGGTTAAGCTCGCCAACCCCAGAGGTTTCTGTGCGGGAGTGGACCGCGCCATTGATATCGTCAACCGCGCCATTGATTTACTGGGCGCTCCGATTTACGTGCGGCATGAGGTCGTGCACAACAAAGTAGTTGTGGATGGCCTTCGCCAAAGAGGCGCGATTTTTGTTGAAGAGCTCGACGAGGTTCCCGCGGGTTCAACTGTTATTTTTTCTGCTCACGGAGTGTCTCAGGCCGTGCGAAAAGAAGCGGATGAGCGTGGGCTCAAAGTTTTTGATGCAACCTGCCCCTTGGTCACGAAAGTACATCTGGAGGTTTCATCACATAGCCGCGCAGGCGACGAATGCATCTTGATTGGTCACCGCGGACATCCCGAAGTGGACGGTACAATGGGTCAGTATTCACGTGCGAATGGTGGTGAAATGTACCTAGTGGAAGATGAGGCCGATGTGCTCGCGCTCGAAGTGCGCAACGCCGATCGTCTGAGCTATGTGACGCAGACCACCCTCTCTGTAGACGATACCGCGAGAGTAATCGATGCCCTTCGCGCGCGCTTTCCGAATATTAAGGGCCCGAGAAAAGACGATATTTGTTATGCGACGCAGAATCGTCAAGATGCGGTGAAACAGCTCGCCAGCGAGAGTGACTGCATTCTCGTGGTGGGATCACCCAACAGTTCCAATTCCAATCGGTTGCGTGAGTTAGCTGAAAGGATGGGGGTATCCGCCTACCTGATTGATGGCCCAGATGACCTGCAATCGAGCTGGTTTGACGGTTGCGATTCAGTGGGTATCACGGCCGGTGCCTCTGCACCTGAGCATCTGGTTCAGGCGGTCGCGAGCGCGCTGACAAAGTGGGGTGGTGAGGTGCCCATTGAGTTAGATGGGCGGCCTGAAAATATTACCTTTTCGCTCCCGAAAGAGTTGCGCATTTCATCTATTCAGATCGATTAAGTCGCGGTAGCTCATCTTTAATCGATTTCTTGCATAAAGGTGTAAGCCACTTTTCTTGAGTTCAGACTGTCTCTGAAAGGAGGCAGTTCATGAAATTACACGGTTTCACCTTAATCGAGTTTTTGGTGGTATTGGCTATTCTTGCCGTATCGCTAGGCTTTGCAATTCCCGGTATGGGGGCGTTAGCTGAGCGGACACATGTCGCAGTTACGACGCGTAATTTGGGCCATACGCTACAGTGGGCTCGATCTCAAGCCGTTAGTCGAAATCTGCCGGTTGGCGTGTGCCCCAGATCGCCTGAAGCACTTGCCGAGTGTGGCTCAGATTACGGCGACGGTTGGCTGGTCTTTGAAGACCAAAATGGTGATCGTAAATTGGGGCGTGGTGATGTTCTATTAAAGATTCATCCGACACCCACCTTTCCTTTTAAGGTGCTGAATAGGTCCGGTTCGAAAGAGGTAAACAAGACGATCGTCTTTAAACCCAACGGTTTTGGTGGGCAAGCTATGACGCTCGTCGTGTGTCCGAGTGCTCGATCTTTAGAGCGCTCAACGGGCTTGGTCTTGAACAACTTAGGTCGTCTCAGTATCCGGTCGGGTTTTAAGAGTTGTCATTTTTGAGTTTGGTGAAAATTAATTTGCATAAGAGTAAACTCAACATTTCACGAAAGTTTAAAACGAGGATCATCTTGTTACAACAAGCCGGCCTCACCACTGTTGAGTTGATGATCACACTCGCGGTGTTCGCGATTATGGCGTCTCTGGTTGGTCCTCCTGTGCAGACTTTGATGATGAACTATCGTGAGCGTACGGGAGTCAATCAAGTCGCAAGCTATCTGCGCTTGGCGCGTTCCGAGGCGATTACTCGATCGGTTCCGGTAAGTATGTGCGGAAGTAGCGATGGCGAGGTCTGTGACGGGAACATGTCCGAAGGGTGGATCGTATTTGAGGACGCCCATGGCGATTGTAATTTTGATGCGACGAGTGATTCGCTAATTCGCGAAGGTACCTTCGGCATTGGTCAGCATTTTGTTACTAATGCGGACGGAAGCATTGATGTCGAACCGCTTACCTATGGAGCTGACGGTGCTCGGCGCAGAGGCGAACTATCGTGGCGTTTATGCTTTTCAGACACCGCGATGGAGGCAAGACAAATCGATATTAATGCGGCTGGTTACTACCAGGTAAGCCGCGTGTCAGTCGTCGGGTGTGGCAGCGAATGAGGTCTCATGGACGAAGGACTCATGTATCCGGGGTCGCGCTAATTGAGGTGCTGATCTCTCTGCTGATTCTTTCGGTGGGCGTTATTGGTTTATCAAATGTACAAATCAACGCCAAGCGCGTAGCGCAGGAAGCCTTACAGCGAACGAAGGCGGCGTCCTTGGCCTCAGAGATCCTTGAGCGCATACGAGCCAACCCCTTGGGTTTTGATGCGTACGGTGGTGTTCAGGTAGGACAGGGTAGTATTAGTACCGCACCCGCTAGCTGTAATTTAGTCGATTGTGAGCCCAGCGCACTGGCGGCACGGGATCTCTGGGAATGGGAGCAAGCTCTCGACGGTGCGGATGAGACAAGGTCAACTGATGGTGAAGCAGCGCGTTTAGTCGGGGGGCTTTATTTACCCTATGGGTGTATAGAGACCGACGTGGGTGGCGTGCTCGGTAAAATTCGGGTCACGGTCGCCTGGGAGGGGTTTCGAGAAGTCGGCTACACGGGTGACAACAGTTGCGGTAGCGCGCTTGGACGTAAAAGACAACTGCTGACTTTTGAGAGCTTTGTTGCGGGGACAGCCTTATGAGAAGCCCGCGCACGACTGCCGGTCTGACTTTGATCGAATTGATGGTGTCCCTTGCCATTGGCTCTGCCCTCATGCTCGCGGGTGCCACGCTGTTTCTCAACTCTCGGCAGTCATACGTGCAAGATGAGCAAGCCGCTTACGTGCAGGAGGTGGGTCGCTATTCCCTAAGGTTTTTGAGTCGCGAACTCGGTATGTCTGGCTTTTTTGGTGGCGTTCAGCAAGCGGATTTGATCGAGGTCGAACGAACGCTGTTGAATGGCGCCGAACTGACGCCAAACAGCAGCTGTTATCACTTATTGCTCGACGTCCTTTCGGGTCTCACCCACTACAATAACGTCAATTCCTCTGGAGCAGAGAGGGATGCAACTGGTTCTGCGACGGGGCGCGCTGTCCCGAATGACTGTTTTGGTGAGTCGGTGAGTCTCTTGTCCGGCAGTGATGTCCTGGTCGTTCGCCGAGTGAAAGACAGTCTTACGGTCTCCCAAGGAAGTGAATTACATTCTATTGAGTCAGCTGCAACTTATCTGTCCGTGCTGCGATACAACGAGCGATTTGCTCTCTTCACCGGTGCTGCAGCGGATTTGTCAACGGATGACGAAAGTGCGGATCTTTGGAATTCCACTGACTTGTGGGAATACACCCCGCAGCTCCTATTTGTTCGAGTGCAAAACGAGGGCGTTTGTGCCGATGGTGTGACCGAAACGGTTGAGCTCTGTCGTTTGCGATTAAATCAATCAGGCTCGGGCCTTGCGCCAATCCAGTGTCTGGTAGAGGGGGTTGAACGAATTGATGTGGTTTACGGCTTAGACCTCGATGGTGATCAGACGATTGATTCCTATACGAGCGTGCCGAGCGAAGACGATATGACCCGGGCACTGAGTGCTCGTGTCAGTATTCTAGCCCGGTCCGATCAAACCGATGCCCGATACTCAGATGACAAGACCTATACTCTGGGTGAAAACTCGTTTACCCCCAGTAAGGACCATAACAGCTGTAATGATCGAATTCGTCGCTCGGTCTTTGGCTCTACAGTCATGCTCCGGAACATGGAGGCTCTGAGGCTATGAAGTGCATCATGTTAGGGATTGCTGACGCTCGAGTGGCAGACGATCATGCGTCGGCTCAGTTTGGTAGCGCTTGGTTAAACAACAGATCCGGAGGAGCTATAGCTGGATCGATCGTTGTGACGATGGGTAAACCGATGGGTAAACCGATGGGTAACCCGGCCGGTAAACCGAGTGGTGCGCCGATAGGGATGCAAAGCCAGTCGGGTGCGGTGTTGGTGGTTTCTTTGATCTTACTGCTGTTGTTGGGTTTGCTGGCGACATCTGTTTCCGAGAACAGTCTGTTGCAAGTGCAGATGTCAGGCAACGATGAGGCTAAGCTCGCCGCCCAACACGAGGCTTTTGCCATCGTCGATGCAATTATTGAAAATTCTGAGTCAGCGCCCGTTTTAGGTGATTTGGGCTATACCGTGTGTTCAATAGACGAGGCTCAACAGCCAAGCACATGTGATGAATCCACCATCGATTTATCGTCATTGGGTGTAATTCCATCGGATGCGAACGTAACGTTTTACGTGCAGCGAGTGGGCCCAGAAGAGGTGCCTTTGCCCTTTGTGGATGCGACCCGAGCCGGCAGCGCTTCGCGGTTCAAATTGGCGCGCCAGGAGATTGTCGTGGCTATTGATCGGACCAGCCAGGGGCGGGGGCGTGTACAGCTGGTGCAGGGGCTTCTTCGCGTCTTGCCCGAATCGGGCGGTGCCATCGTGATTGAGGAATAAATATGAAGTGGTTTATCGCCGGTTTCGTGTTGCTTGCCGTCGCTATGTCGTTACGGGCGGACGACGTCGAGATTTACTACTCAACCTTTGGCGGGTCGTCTAAGCCTCTGGTTATGTTGACACTCGATCTCAGGAGCAACTTGGGTTCGAATGAGTGTTCTTCTGCCGCTGACTTAAGCTGCCAAACCAAGCTCGGAGACAAACTCTACACGCAGCTGGACCTTTTAACCGACAACAGCTTGGCCGGTTTTTCAGCAGGCGGGGACGGCTTGGCCGACCTCGCCAGTTTTGGCTCGATTACAGAGCTACGTTCGGAATGGAATTCACAAGGTGCTCGGGTGACTTTGTTTGACGTGTTACGCGCGGCAATACGAATCGTTGTGACAAGTGACCCAGTCGTTGGAAGCGGCCTTCGGTTGGGCTTAATGGTGGCTCATGACGATACCTGCACCGGTAATGGTGCGGCGGGCCCAGGAGAAATTCCGACTGGAACAGGCGTGGGTTGCAGCAATGGAGCGTACGTGCTCAAAGGTTTCTTTGATGTCAACGACACAGATGAACTTGATGATTTCTTTGCTCGTTTGGGTCGATTGCCGCAACCCGGTACGAACTTCCAAGGGTTGGGACTATGGTCGGGTCACCCATATCAGCTTAAAGAAATCTATTTCGAGTTTTACCGCTATCTAACGGGTCAGAACGTCTACAACGGTTGGCTCGGCTATGAGAGTTTTGAAAGTGGCAATAAGCGTAAAAACTTGGGTGCAACTGGTAACGATATTCCCGAGCCCTGGAACACGCAGCTTGCACCCGACCCGGATGTGATTATTAATTCAGGAGACCCAACCTTACTTGATTACCAATCGCCTTTCGAGACGGGGAGCGCCGATGACTGGGCCTGTTCGCGTGTCTTCATGGTCAATACGCTTTTCGGCACGGTTAATGCAGGGGATGACTCGGATAATGCAATCCAGTCCAATCGTCCAGGGGGGCTTGGCTTGGGGGGTAAGCCATCAGAAGACGACCTTATTGCTGCTTTGAAAGCGATCGACTTGGCGCCCAACAGCGGTGAGGAGTTTGCGGGCGTTCTGCCTACCATCGAGGGTGATCAATCGGTTACCTCCTACTTTTTGGCGGACACAGCAAATAAAACGCAGGACGATTGGGCTCTCGCGGGCGGTACGGATAATGCACTGCTGCTGGGTTCGGGCGCAGACATAGCGGCGGCTTTCGCTTCAATTTTCAATTCGATTATTACTGAAT
>JAUHWV010000209.1 GCA_030427335.1 Gammaproteobacteria bacterium
CTTAGCTGACCGCATACGGGGCTGGGCGAGTGAACTTGGCTTCGCACAAATGGGCGTCAGCTCCGTGAACTTAGAGGAGCACGGCGAACACCTTAAAGACTGGCTTGCGAAAGGCTTTCACGGCGAGATGCAGTTCATGGCGGAGCACGGCGAAAAACGCTGGCGGCCCGATAAGCTCGAGCCAGGTACGGTCAGAGTGCTCTCATTTCGCATGAACTATTTGCCACTCG
This sequence comes from Gammaproteobacteria bacterium, assembly GCA_030427335.1. GTDB lineage: Bacteria > Pseudomonadota > Gammaproteobacteria > Pseudomonadales > Halieaceae > Aequoribacter. The sequence continues at coordinate 231 of JAUHWV010000209.1, forward strand.
GAGAGGATCCACGAGACGTTCTGGGCGATCCCAGTAAAGCCTATATCGCGCGCTATACACTGGGACGCGACTACCACAAGCTGGTTCGCAAGCGCCTCGCCCAACTCGCAAAGCAGATCCAAACTGAAGCTGGGGGACGCTATCGGGCCTTTGTCGATTCAGCACCGGTGCTTGAACGCGCCATAGCAGAACAAGCAGGACTGGGCTGGATCGCCAAAAACACCATGTTGATTAACGAGAAAGCGGGATCCTGGTTTTTTCTAGGCGAGATCTATACCGACCTACCGCTGCCCTTATCGGAACCGCAACAGGCCAAACATTGCGGCAGCTGCACGGCCTGCCTCGACATCTGCCCGACGCAGGCGTTTACAGGACCTTTCCAACTCGATGCTCGACGCTGTATTTCGTATTTGACCATCGAGCACAAAGGCTCAATTGATCCCGAGCTACGCCCACTCATGGGCAATCGCATTTTCGGTTGCGACGACTGCCAACTGTGCTGTCCTTGGAACAAGTTCGCCAAACCTTCTCCGGAAGCGGATTTTCAGCCCCGACACGAGCTCGATACGGCGGATCTGATCGATCTATTTTTGTGGGATGAGACGACCTACCTAAGCAAAACCGAAGGTTCCGCGCTGCGACGTATCGGTTACGAACGCTGGTTGCGCAACCTCGCCGTGGCTTTGGGGAACGCACCGAACACAATTGCCGTAATAGAGGCACTGAAGCAGCGCCAAGATTATCCTAGCAGCCTTATACAAGAGCACGTGGCCTGGGCACTAGAGCAGCACCAAAGCGGATTGTAGGCGGCAACTTACAAAACACGATGTGATGCTAAGCCGAACCCGATCATTGGGAGCGCGTAAATCGTAATAATATCGCAGTCCAACGCGTTTTGAGCCGTCCCGCCAATCAGGTGCGAACCCATCCACGCCGTTCTGCGCAGCATAGGATGCAGCACTGGCATAAGCATAGACACATTCGGTATTTCACAAGAATACGCCGTAAATCTATCCTCTCAGCCAATCAATATGTGAAATCCGTTGTCATGCTATTAACAAGTGAAGAAATCAAAGCAGCAAACCAGCGTCTGAAGACCGCCTCAGCCAGCGATATCGTGCGCTGGGCAGTGAGTCTGGGAAGCGCAACCATCGCGACCACGAGTTTTGGACCCAACTCAGGCGCTCTGCTGCACGTCATTTCCAACACCACACCAAAACTTCCTATCATCTGGGTAGACTCGGGTTACAACGTGCCAGACTGCTACCGAACAGCAGACCAATTGACGCAGGACCTCGAACTAAACTTGCACGTTTACACGCCAATAATGACAGCAGAACGGAGAACAGCACTGGATGGCGGCATTCCCACCCTTGACGAGACTGACCGGCACCGCCGCTTTACGCGCGACGTCAAACTGGAGCCTTTTCAGCGCGCCTTGAGTGAGCACAGACCTAAAGTTTGGATTAGCGGCATTCGCAAGACCGAGACCAAGCATCGTCAGAGCTTGGATATCGTATCAGTGGACGGGAGGGGTGTTTTGAAAGTGGCGCCACTATTCCATTGGAGCGACGCCCAAGTCGAGACCTACATGCGCGAGCACAATCTCCCGAGCTGCAAACATTATTTCGACCCGACCAAGGTAATTGCGGGTCGAGAATGCGGACTGCACACGGCAGCTTAGGCTAATTAGGCAACTGAGTGCGCTGCAGCACAGACGCGTAAGACATAGACGCAGAAACGAAGTCCATCCCTACCTCACCCACTAGGACAAGATCTATTACAGAATGACACTTTCGTGAAGTCGCTCAGAGTAAAGCGCCTCGACCCCAAAACAGCCGATAATAAATTCGCAGATCACCCCATAATCGAGCCAACGGTTATCGCCAGCGCAATCGTGAACAATAAGAATCCCGCTATAATCTTAAACAGGGTTTTCATATCGCGCGCATCGGTTAACTGATCTTCTCGAGGCATATGGTTTGCCATCGGTTTTCTCCTTGTTATTGATTTTAATTTGGTGCGATGTGAGTAAAATGCACCATCGCTGAAAAACCTTCGTTGATGTATATCAAAAGTGGGCCGTGATGTTCAATCAAAATACTGATTTAGACTTAAGTTTGCGTGGCCTTCTTGAGGGCGAGACGGATATTACGGCCAACAGTGCCAATTTTAGCGCGCTTTTGTTTCACTCTTTAGAGCGCCTCAATTGGGTCGGTTTTTACTGGCTTAAGTCGGGCGAGCTGGTTTTGGGTGCATTTCAAGGCAAGCCGGCCTGTGTTCGCATACCGCTCGGCAAAGGCGTTTGTGGAACGGCCGCCCTAACCCAACAAATGCAGGTTGTGCCTGACGTCCACGCTTTCCCCGGGCACATCGCCTGCGACGCTGACTCGAGGTCGGAGCTCGTTATTCCTATCTTCGACCAGGGCGCGCTCGTCGGCGTGCTGGATATCGACAGCCCCATCCCAAACCGCTTTGATGACGATACCGTATCATTAGTGTCAAAATTAACCCGCATCTGGACCGACCACCAATTTTCAGTCTAAACAGGAACGCACATGAGTCACACGATACCCCCACAGTCCGTTAAATCGCTTTTGAACGCCGAAGCTTCGATAGGCGAATCGGTTCGCGTTCAAGGCTGGCTTCGCAGTAAGCGTGACTCTAAAGCAGGCATCTCATTTTTAGCGATTCACGACGGCTCATGCTTCGACACGATACAAGCGGTTGTCCCCGCGGAGCTAGACAACTATGAGTCCGAGGTAAAAAAATTGAGTACAGGCTGCTCAGTCGACGTCGTAGGCGTACTGGTTCAGTCAGAAGGCAAGGGCCAGTCGCTGGAAATTCAGGCAAGCCGGGTCCAGGTCGTGGGCACAGTAGATGACCCCGAGGGCTACCCCATCGCCAAAAAACGACATACCTTCGAGTACCTGCGTACGCAGGCGCATTTGCGCCCGCGCACCAATACCTTTGGTGCGATTACCCGTGTTCGAACAACGCTGGCCAACGCCATACATCAATTTTTCTTTGATCACGGTTTTCACTGGATCAATACGCCGATCATAACGGGCAGCGACTGCGAAGGCGCGGGGGAACTGTTTCGTGTGAGCACCCTCGATCTTGTCAACACCCCTCGCACACCCGATGGTAAGGTAGACTTTGAACAGGACTTCTTTGAGCAAGAGGCCTTTTTAACGGTCTCTGGGCAGTTAGAGGTCGAGTCCTACTGCCTCGCCATGTCCAAAGTGTACACGTTTGGCCCTACGTTTAGAGCCGAGAACTCGAACACCAGCCGCCACCTCGCCGAGTTTTGGATGATCGAGCCCGAGATTGCCTTTGCCAATCTGGCCGATAACGCCGATCTCGCAGAGGCGCTCTTAAAGCACGTATTTACGCGTATTTTGAACGAGCGCGAAGACGACATGGCCTTCTTCAATCAGCGTATCGATACCACGGTCCTAGAGCGTTTACAAAACGTCATAGACCAACCCTTCGAGCGCATCGACTATACTGACGCCATAAAAATTCTTGAAAATTGCGGCGAAAAATTTGAGTTCCCAGTGAGCTGGG
>JAUHWV010000210.1 GCA_030427335.1 Gammaproteobacteria bacterium
AAAACAGATAGACCTGAGTGCTCGGTCGCGATGTTGTTAATCAACTCCATCATGTTTACGGTTTTACCGACACCCGCACCACCGAATAGACCTACTTTACCGCCTTTCGCGAAAGGACAAACCAAGTCGATAACCTTGATACCGGTTTCAAGCAGCTCTTCGCTCGCTGCGAGCTCTTCGTAGGTTGGTGCTTTGCGGTGGATAGAGGCGCGCTCTTCTTCACCGATGGGGCCTTTCTCATCGATCGGATTACCCAGAACATCCATAATACGGCCCAAAGTCGCAATGCCTACGGGCACCTGAATGGGGGCCTTCGTATTGGTTACTGCCAAGCCGCGGCTGATACCTTCAGATGAACCCATCGCAATCGCGCGAACGACACCGTCGCCCAACTGCTGCTGAACTTCCATGGTCAAGTCTTTACCATCCACCAACAGGGCATCATAAACCTTTGGCACTTCATCTCGCGGGAATTCGACGTCAATTACCGCGCCGATGATTTGAACAATGCGTCCGCTACTCATGTTCGGATCCTCTATCTACTCTTACTTCGCGCACAATGTGCGCACCAATTCTCTACGATGCGCAGCTAATAGCCGCAGCGCCGCCCACAATTTCTGAAAGCTCTTGCGTAATTGCCGCCTGACGAGCCTTGTTGTACACCAGCTGAAGCTCGTCGATAAGCTCACCTGCGTTATCAGACGCATTTTTCATCGCCAACATTCGCGCGGCCTGTTCACAAGCGGCGTTTTCCACCACCGCTTGATAGACCTGGGACTCAACGTACCGAGTCATCAGAGCTTCTAGTAGCTCCTCTGCGTCGGGTTCATACAGATAATCCCAATGGTGTGACATATCAGCCGAAGCCTCAGGAACGATCGGCAAAAGCTGCTCGACAGTCGGCTTCTGGGTCATAGTGTTAACGAATTCGTTCGACACCAAAAACAATTTATCAATTGACCCAGCTTCAAATGCATTGAGCATTGTCTTAACGCTGCCGATCAAGTCCGCCAGGACAGGGGCCTCACCGACGTCGCGAGTCGCAGCAACCACATTACCGCCAAAACTTTTGAAAAACCCGGTTGCCTTGGCGCCAATCAAGCACAAATCAACCGCTACGCCTTGGTCTGCCCAACCTTTCATGGAGGCAACGGTGGCTTTGAACAAATTGATGTTCAAGCCGCCACACAAACCCCGATCCGTTGAAACGATAATGTAGCCTACTCGTTTAACTTCTCGTTCTTCCATGTATCGGTGACGGTATTCTGGCGTGGCGTTACCCAAGTGACCGATCACAGCGCGAATGCGTGCCGCATAAGGCTTACCCAACTGCATGCGGTCTTGGGCGCGGCGCATTTTACTTGCCGCGACCATTTCCATAGCCGAAGTAATCTTCTGCGTACTGCGGATGCTGTTAATCTGCGTCCTGATTTCCTTTCCGACAGCCATTACTTAATCCTCGGCCTTACCAAGCCTGCGTGCTTTTAAAGGTTTCGATTGCTGCTTTAAACGTGTTTTCAATATCAGAATCGTAATTGCCCGTATCGACAATCGACTTCATCAGATCACCGTGCTCAGCGTGCATGTATGCAAGCAAACCATCTTCGAAAGGAAGAATCTTGGCAACTTCAATATCTTTCAAATAACCTTCGTTGGCAGCGTAAAGCATGATTCCCATCTCTGCGATAGAGCGGGGTGAATACTGTTTTTGCTTCATCAATTCGGTTACGCGTTCGCCGTGATCCAGCTGCGCTTTTGTCGCCTCATCAAGATCAGATGCAAACTGAGAGAAGGCCGCCAGTTCGCGATACTGCGCTAACGCGGTACGGATACCACCAGACAGCTTTTTCATAATCTTGGTCTGGGCAGCACCACCCACGCGAGATACCGAGATACCCGCGTTCATCGCTGGGCGAACGCCCGCATTGAACATGTCGGTTTCAAGGAAGATCTGACCATCGGTGATCGAAATTACGTTGGTTGGTACGAATGCCGATACGTCACCGGCTTGCGTCTCAATAACAGGCAGTGCGGTGAGCGAGCCGGTCTTGCCTTTTACTTCACCATTGGTGAACTGCTCAACGTAATCTGCGTTAACACGCGCAGCGCGCTCAAGCAAACGTGAGTGCAAATAGAATACGTCACCTGGGTACGCCTCACGGCCTGGTGGGCGACGGAGCAACAACGAAATCTGACGATAGGCAATCGCCTGCTTGGTCAAATCATCATAAATGATAAGAGCGTCCTCACCCCGATCTCGGTAGTATTCACCCATCGAACAACCAGCAAATGGAGCCAAGAACTGCATTGACGCGGGGTCGGAAGCGGTAGCTGCCACAACGATGGTATGATCCATCGCCCCGTGTTCTTCTAACTTACGTACCACAGCCGCAACAGAAGATGCTTTCTGGCCAACAGCTACGTAGATACATTTAATGCCCGTGTTCTTCTGGTTGATGATGGCGTCAACCGCTATCGCTGTTTTACCAATCTGACGGTCGCCAATAATCAATTCCCGCTGACCACGACCGATTGGTACCATCGCGTCAATAGCCTTGAGGCCCAACTGAACGGGCTGATCAACTGACTGGCGAGCAATAACGCCGGGCGCTACTTTCTCGATTGCATCTGTTTGCGATGTTGCCACGGGGCCCTTGCCATCGATCGGATTACCCAAAGCATCGACGACACGGCCCTGAAGTTCAGGGCCTACAGGCACTTCAAGAATACGGCCCGTGCAACGACATGTCTGACCTTCGGCCAATGACTTGTAATCGCCCAGTACCACGGCACCTACGGAATCGCGTTCGAGGTTCAAGGCCATCCCATAGACGCCGCCCTCAAACTCAATCATTTCACCGTACATCACGTCGGTTAAACCGTGAATACGAATAATACCATCGGTTACCGATACAATGGTGCCCTCATTTCGGGCTTCACTTGAGACATCCAGTTGGTCAATACGCTGACGAATGATGTCGCTAATCTCTGACGGATTTAGCTGTTGCATGCTCGGTTCCTCAATCCTACGAATTCATCGCTTCGGCTAATTTATTCAATCGGCCGCGCACGGAGCCGTCGATAACCATATCGCCAGCTCGGATTACCACACCACCGATCAAGGAAGCATCGGTCATGGTGTGAACGTTAATATCTTTGTTTAGCTTCCCTTTCAGGACAGACACGATTTTTTGTGTCTCTGCATCGGTTAAATCGAAGGCAGAAACCACCTCAACATCGACCGACGCTTCTAGATTTGCCTTCAACTGTGAAAACAAACCGTTTACAGCGGGCAGCAGTAGAAGACGTCGATTGTCCGCTAAAATTCGAATGAAGTTAGCGACTGGGCTAGACGCATCTTCCTGCATAATCTCGATAATGAGCGCAGATAATTGACTCGGGGTTTTTGCCGGGTCACTCAGAAGCTGCGCCACCTTTGGCTCAGCAACAACGCCAGCTGCAACCGCCAACTGGTCTGCCCACGTTTGCAGGTTTGACTCACTGTGAGCGTATTCGAAAGCCGCTTTCGCGTAGGGTCGCGCTAATGTTGTTAATTCAGCCATGATTAGTGCAACTCCGCAGCCAACTTCTCTACCAAGCCCGCATGGGCGGCTTGATCGATCGTTGCACCCAGCACTTTCTCTGCACCAGCAAAAGTGAGTGCAGCTAGCTCCTTGCGAAGCTCCGCTTTAGCTCGGTTCTTTTCCTGTTCGATTTCGGCTTGAGCCTGAGCTTTCACTTTGTCCGCTTCAGCAAGCGCTGCTGTCTTTGCCTCTTCAATCAAGGCATTTGCG
>JAUHWV010000211.1 GCA_030427335.1 Gammaproteobacteria bacterium
TTTTTGCATTAGGTGCGGTGATTAAGCTTATTGCCCTATAAAAGTCATATAAGTATAACATTAATATTTTTACATGATAGTATCTTCTGCGTCTGCGTCTGCGTCTGCGTCTGCGTCTGCGTCTGCTTCTACACCCACTGGAATGAGTTGGAGCGGTGAGCCTGAGGGCAATATGATCACGCCGCCCGCCCGATGCTGCTCATCCCCATTCACAGTTTGCCATGGGAGGGCGCGTTTGAGCATGGAAGGGTCGTACAATGCGCTAACGAGTACTACACCGCCTCGCTGCTCTTGTTCGGCTGGGATGGGGTCAGCCGATTCGGGATATTGGTCTAGCTCAAAGGCAAAGCCGTCTTCGAAAGTGACTAGCGCAAGGTCGTGAAGATAGTCGCTGGGTAAGTCGTAGACATCAGAAAGAACCTCTATTTTAAAGGGGAGCGGTCCTTTTACCGGGTTGTCGAAATGGGTTTCGAAAAACTTCATGCTCTCCATTAAATCGTGTGTTCCCAGGACCATAATGAAGGTGTGTCCGACGGGAGTTGGCGACTTTGGTATGACAAGGAAGGACTTAACAGGGTCAATTATGTGTGTGAGATAAAGTAATTCACGGCTGGGCCCCAGCGACTGCATCGCCAAAATGTTCTGGGCCGAGGTCAGAAAATCGGGTCCCGCCAATCGTTGAAAAGGGCTGTCATGAAGATCTTTGGCCAATGCATGCGTGTTAGCCACCAGCATTTCGATAGCGCTCCAGCCAAGGCGTTGCATAGGGTAAAACGCGGTCGCTTCTGATTCGATGAAGCGTAAGCCTACGCGAGGCCCTGACGGTGGATACATCGTTATATAGGGGCGCCCAGAGAGTTCGGGGCGCGAAATCTCCGCAGCCAATTCAGGTGATACGTAACCGCGTTCGCCGCTGGTGTAGCCAAAATAGGTTTGATACGCCAATTCTGTATCGGCAAGATTGAAGCTGAGCACCCAAATAAACAGCAGTGATTTCAACATCTGTCTGCCCTACCTCTCATAAAAGTCGAGCCTAGCACCATCGGGGCTTAAAACGGCAAAGCAGGCTTGTCTCCGGCCTGCGATTGTTCGCTCTTGAAGCGCCGCGGCAAAGGGGATTTCCCGCGGACTGCTTGTGATTTTATCGTACAGAGCTTGAATATCTGCACTCGGTATGCAGAGGGCCAGCAGGCCGCGGCCAAATTCCCGTCTATCAATGGACCGGCGCTGAATGTTAGGCACGCTGATGAGCTCTATCGAGCCTTCCATTTTTTGCTCCGGATGACTGATCGTTAAGCAGACTTCGCTCTCCTCTGGTGAGCAATCTTGCAGGTCGAGTACGCGGGCTCCCTCGCCCGGCATGTTGCCTCTGAAATCCACAAATTTTCCGAAGCCGATTTCTTCATAAAATGCCGTGCTACGCTCTATGTCTTGAACCATCTGTGTTGAGTTGAATACCTCGCTCATGCGGTCAAAGGTGATGCCCTCCAGAGGCGGGCTTACTCTCTCCATAACGGCCAGCACAATCCCATCGTCTTGAATAGCTAAGAATTCCTTGACCGAATTGGCGCCGAACTGCCAGGGGATGGGTGGCATCAGTAGTCGCCAGCCATGGTCTTGCAAAAAATCGACCGCGAATTCCGCTTTTTCGGTACGCATATTGATATCGAAAATACCGCCGGGAGCAATCAGTGGTGCATCCAGCGGGCGCAGCAGTGGAGTGTCATCAACTACATCGAGGATCAGAATCTCGCACTCTGCGCACGGCGCTCTCAACAGGTTCGCCCTTTCGGTTGAAGCTGGGGCTCCCCAGAAGTCGCATTCATCTCGCCCAATTTGCTTTGCTTCAAGTTGCCAACCCAGGTCGAGGTAGAAACGAGTTAGCTGCTCGATCTTGCTTGAAGCGATAACGAGCGTGGTAAATCCAGTGCGCATATGAAAATTCCTTATTAGATCTATTGATATACTATTAGAACATAAGTATGGTGTAAATGACCCCAAGGTTTTGGTGTTTATGCAAGTGTGTTGCGCCTTTGGATCCTCCTTCAGAGGCTAAACTTGGCCCGCTTGGCGGGCCTTTTTTGTTACAGTCATCTTTTAACATTCGGAATTAAAAAGATGGAAACGGCTACCGTTGTGCTCTTAGCGTTGGTGGGCTACAAAATTTTGCTCATTGGGGTTGGCTTGTGGGCTTCCAGGCGAAATGAGTCAGGCGAAGACTTTTTCTTAGGCGGCCGCCAGCTCGGGCCTTGGGTGGCCGGTATATCCTATAGCGCGAGTGCTTCTAGTGCTTGGACTCTGCTGGGCTTGAGCGGTGCGGCCTACACCTTGGGTGTGTCGGTCATTTGGGTCGCTCTGGGTTCGATTTCGGGCATGTTTGTGGCCTGGTACTACATTGCGAAGCGAATGCGTGAGGCGAGTCACGCGGATCAATTACTTACAATGACCGATTTTTTTGTGCACGATCTCTCGCCTCCTTGGCGATCCAAAGTCGTGAAATCGATTTCTTTTATCGTCTTGTTTTCATTTGTATTTTATGTGGCTGCGCAGTTTCAAGGAGCCGGTACGGCATTTGCGGGTGCGTTTGGAATGCCGCGCACTGAGGCCTTGCTTTTGGGCGCTCTAATTGTCCTGATATACACCTGGCTCGGTGGTTTCTGGGCTGTGAGCCTGACCGATACTATTCAGGGTGCCGTCATGGCCTTGGCAGCAGTCGCTCTACCTATAGCCACCCTAAGTTATGTAGGTGGCGTAGACGACTTCATCAATGGATTGGTGGCGGTGAGTTCGCCCGAGCAGATTAGCTTTACCGCGGGTAACGGTTTGCTATTGGGTTTTGGCATAATTATCGGCGGCCTCAGCATCGGCTTCGGCACCTACGGGCAACCGCACCTGATTGTTCGCTTTATGGCACTTCGTGACGACAAGGCCAGACGCACAGCTGCTCTTATTACGGCAGTGTGGTACTTGATTGTTTTTTTGGGCATGGTGTTTCTAGGGCTGGCGGGGCGTGTTATCAATGCCGATTTGGCCAATTCAGAGCAGGTGTTTTTTGAAGTCGCGGGATCGGTATTCCCCGCTCTGATCGCGGGTCTGCTAACAGCCGCCGTTCTGTCCGCTATTATGTCCACAGCCGACAGCCAGCTGTTGGTTAGCGCCAGCACTTTGTCTCACGACCTTAAACTGGAAGACCGATTTCCCGGCTCTCATCTTTTGATCGGTCGTATTGCTGTTTTGGTTGTCGTGATGGCATCTACTTTAGTTGCCTTGTATATGCCCGCTCAAATCTTTTCTCGTGTACTGTTCGCGTGGGTTGCTCTCGGTGCCGCATTTGGGCCGCTTCTGTTTGCTCGGCTTTTTGGTTGGCAAATCCCTCCTTTAGCTCAGCTCTCCGGCATTTGGTTGGGGTTTGGGCTGGCCGTGGGCTTGTCCTGGTTGCCTGACACCACGGGTGATTTTGCCGAGCGATTTCTGCCATTTGCCCTCCATTTTATTTTTCTTTATTTAATAAGGTTACGTTCATGAGCCAACTCATCTCACTCCTTGAGTCTGTTTTACCCCCTGATGTGATTCACTCGGATACGGCACTCATTAAGCGGCTTTCACAGGATGTATTTTCCGATGGTGTGGAAGTCGGGGCTGTAGTTAAGCCAGTTAATGAATCGCAGGTCCTTGCGCTCGTGCAGCTCTGCAAAACAGAGTCGATACCTCTTATCGGTCGCGGCGGCGGTATGAGTTATACGTCCGGCTACTTGGCAACAAAGCCGGACAGCGTTCTTA
>JAUHWV010000212.1 GCA_030427335.1 Gammaproteobacteria bacterium
TCTACTTCGCGAGCGTCTCGCGTCACGTAACCCGCTTTACGCAGAGCACCGCGAAGCGCCTCATCGTATTCCATCAGCGCGCGAGTGATACCATGACGAATCGCGCCCGCTTGGCCAAAGCTACCACCACCGGCAACCGTTACGTTTACGTTGAAACGATCAGCCATTTCAACCAACTCAAGAGGCTGACGAACGATCATTCGGGCGACTTCGCGACCGAAGTACTGCTCAATCGGACGATCGTTGATGGTGATTGCGCCCTCGCCTTGAGACAAGAAGACGCGTGCTGTAGATGTTTTACGTCGGCCAGTGCCGTAGTACTGAGTTGCTGCCATAACTGTCGCAATCCCTATTAAATGTTGAGTGCTTCAGGTTGCTGCGCCGTGTGCGGATGCTCGCTACCTGAGTACACTTTGAGTTTCTTGAACATGGCGCGGCCAAGCGGGTTGCGAGGCAACATACCTTTAACAGCGCGCTGCAAAACGCGCTCTGGTGCACGCTCAATCAACTTCTCGAATGAATATGACTTAAGACCGCCCGGGTAACCAGTGTGGTGATGATACATTTTGTCGGTTGACTTAGCGCCGGTAACACGCACTTTCTCGGCATTAACAACGACAATGTAATCCCCAGTGTCGATGTGCGGAGTATACTCCGGCTTGTGCTTACCACGTAGACGAAGTGCAATCTCGCTTGCCAAACGTCCGAGGGTTTTGTCGGTGGCGTCTACTACGAACCACTCTTGGTTCACTTCGCCGCTTTTTGCGCTGTACGTTTTCATGATAGATCGGCCTTGCAGGGCTAAATTTAAAGAGCGCGAATACTACTCAATCGACCAGCCGTTTTCAAGCGGTATTTTCACTTATTTCCCGCTCGGTTTCGACCAGTTCAGTTTGATGGCTGCGACAACCACCACAAGCACAGGAAGCGCCCACTACGACCTGAGTAAAGAACAAGAGTTTGGCTTCCTTAGGGCTTGTGCGGTGCGCTTAAATAGTCCTCAGACTGCATCTCTTGCAACCGCGAATACGTGCGCTCAAAAACGAACTCGAGCCGAGTCCCTTTGTACAACTCAAGCAAACCCTCGTGGGCACTCAAAACCAATTTTACGCCCCGGTCATAAAACTCATCGACCAAATTGATAAAACGACGCGCTTGGTCATCGTTGCGACCGTCAAAAACAGGGACACCAGAGACCAGGACAGTATGATAAATACGCGCTAACTCAATGTAGTCATTCTGCGATCTAGGACCATCACAAAGCGCATGAAATGAAAACCACACCACATCGTCCGCCAGAGCGAGAACAGGTATTTTTCGACCATTTACGGCAATTTGAGCATCAAACTCAGGCGCCAAAGGTGCCAGTGAATTAAACATATCGCGCAATGCGCGCTCGGCTACTCGATCATGCGGAAAATGATAAAGCGGCAGTTGTTGCAATGCGCGCAAGCGGTAATCGACTCCAGAATCCAAATTAAAAACCTTGGTGTGGCGCTCCAACAAAGCGATTGCAGGCAAAAATCGTTGCCGTTGAAGACCATCCTCATACAGGCGTTCTGGCACAATATTCGACGTAGCCACGAGGGTAATTCCCAGCTCGAACAGGGCTTCCATCAAGCCGGCAAGAATCATGGCATCACCAATGTCCGTAACGAAGAATTCATCAAAGCACAGCACTTTCGCTTCGTCGGCGATATCCTGAGCTACGGCTTTCAGGGGATTTTTATGCCCTTGGAGACGCCGTAAATCGGCATGTACACGGTACATAAATCGATGAAAATGAACGCGTAAAACCACACCCTTCGCAAAAGAGTCAGCGAATAAGTCAAGCAGATGAGTCTTACCGCGCCCTACACCACCCCAAAAATACAAACCCATCTCGGGCTGTGTTTTCCGCTTCCACGGTAGCAGGGGTTTCCTCGCCTTCATGTTGGTCAAGATACGCCTGTAGAGATCATCCAGCATGGCCACAGCACGAGCCTGCGCATCATCGGGCGTCAAGACACCCGTATCGAGCTGCTCTTGATATCGTTGCTTAGGACTTTGAACTGCTTCGGCAATCATCAGAGGGGCCTCAACCATCTCTCAGGCCGCGAACTCTAGCGATCTACGCCTAAAGTCGCAAGCCTAGGGCAATTTTATTCGTTCAAGCCAAACACAATTAGCGGTATACTGTAACCTCATGAGGAGCAAAACGTGATCGAATTATCGTCTGTCAGTATATTAGTAGCCGCGGCATTAGCCGTTGCGCTCGCTTTTTTAGCGGGCTGGAGTCTGGGCAAAAAGCAGTCTGCGCACGATGACAGCCGAGAGCAGGAGCTCGAGGAGACCCTCAGTAACTTGCGCGAAAAACACGAGCAGTATCGAGCCACGGTTAGCGCCCACTTTTCAGAAACCGCCGAGCTGGTGAGTCAACTCACCCACGACTACCGCCGCGTATACGAGCACCTCGCTACGGGAGCAAGTGAACTGTGCGGCACAAGCGAGCTTCCTCAGACCCTTCAACAGGCAATCGAGTCAAACCCCGATAGTAAATCCGAACTCGATGCTCGCGCGCCCTTGGACTACGCGCCGAAATCGTCGCCCAATGAACCAGGCATGCTCAACGAACGCTATGGCCTGGAGACAGCAAACAGCAAGTAGTTAGGAAAAGATCGTTTCGGCCAGCGTGCTGCGAACAACACGCCGGACATATCTCGTGACGCCCGGCGCAATCGCTTAAGACTCGCTTAGGCTGGGTTCGGAATATCGATAAAACGGTGCTGCACACCAAACTGCCCAGCCAACCACGCCCCCAGAGCCTGAACGCCTCCCTTCTCTGTGGCGTGATGACCCGCGGCAAAATAATGAATGTTCTGTTCGACTGCGCTGTGCGTCGTTTGCTCAGAAATTTCCCCGCTGATAAATGCGTCGAGCCCCAACTGAGCCGCATGATCTATATAGCCTTGCGCCCCCCCGGTACACCAACCGAACGTCTGCAACCACTCTTTGCCTACATCAATCCAGAGACATGAGCGATTGAACGCACGATTTAACCCCTCCGCAAAGGTCTGCACTGAGCACGGCTCTAGGAAGCTCCCACGCCAAATAGGCTGCTGCCCCGAGCCCATTATAATTTCAAAAGGCGGTAAAAACGGTTCCAACAAGATACCTAACTGTGTGTTATTGCCAATACTGGGGTGGTAATCAAGCGGCAGATGATATGCCACTAAATTCATATCTGCCGTCATTAAGAGAGCCAACCTCCTGCGCTTCATGCCGGTTACAACCTGAGTCTCACCTTTCCAAAAATACCCATGGTGCACCAGCAGCATGTCCGCGCCCCATTTCCGCGCTGCCTCGATCGCCGCCTCACTGGCCGTAACGGCGGTAGCAATCTTCTGCACTTCCAGCTTGCCCTCAACTTGAAGGCCATTAGGGCAATAATCTGAAAATTCACCTACCCGAAGATACTCATCTAACGCGGCCAGCAGTTGATTGCGGTTTATCGACATGTTCAGTATCTCCAGATTTTGCTAAACTTCGGATCAATCACAACAAAAACGAGCTTCTATGCAGAGCCTGATTGTTAAATGGCTGTGGCCAGTCATCAGCGGCATCGCCTTTGCGTTGCTCATCTTAAACTACCAAGGTCTTTTACAAAAATCACCGTCGAATAACACGGGAAGAGCTTCCTATTCTGACGCCGTCGCGAAAGCTACGCCGTCCGTAGTCAACATTTACACAGCCAAATTGGTCAACGATGGTGCCGAAAACAGTAACAC
>JAUHWV010000213.1 GCA_030427335.1 Gammaproteobacteria bacterium
GGATAGAGGCTCATCCAAGACTGTAATTCGCTCCTTGCGACATCCTCTTTACCACTCAAAATAAGCTGCCCGACGTGTCCGGATCTGCCACCCGATAGACCAATAAGCCCCTCTGTGTACTCTGCCAGCCAACTGTACTTCACATAGGGAACCCCTAAATACTGGCCTTCTTGATACGCTCGGGATATTAACTTGGTTAGATTCGCATAACCTTCCAAGTTCATTATCAGCAAGGTGAGCGGTACCGCTCGATCTAAACCTTCACATTCCGAGACGAGAATATCCGCACCAAATATGGGCTTGATACCCGCCGCAATGGCTGCTTTATAGGCTTTAACGAGTCCAAAAAAATTACAAAAATCGGTTATGCCCACAGACGGCATCTCCAGCTCAGCAACCCGCTGCATCAGCGGCTTTACTCGAACTATGCCATCGATGAGCGAATATTCTGTATGAAGACGTAAATGAACAAATCTCGACATGGTTATTTTCTAGCCCTTAGCTGAGACCGGTTACAGGCAGGCCTTGACCGGTCCAAAACTTTTTCGATGCGCATCGAGTATGCCAAACTTTTGAATCGCCTCTAGATGTGCCTTCGTGGGATACCCTTTGTGTTTCGCAAAACCATATTCAGGATAGTGCGAATCGAGTTTACGCATGTCGCTATCGCGCTCCACTTTCGCCAAAATCGACGCGGCCGCTATGCATGCGTAGGTATCATCTCCTTTAATCACAAACTTAGAGGGTATATCCAGATCCGGCAAGCGATTTCCATCAATTAAGGCCGAGTCAGCAGCGACGGGTAAACATTCAACCGCGCGCTTCATCGCCAGCATCGTGGCATGCAGGATATTTAACTCGTCAATTTCAAGCGGGCTCGCTCGACCAATAGCGAATACGATGGCTTCTTCCCGGATTTGAGTGGCTAAACTTTCGCGCTTTTTTTCGCTCAATTTCTTTGAATCCCGCAGACCCTCGATCCGCTTCTCTGGATCCAGAATAACCGCGGCCGTCACAACATCCCCTATTAAGGGGCCGCGACCCACTTCGTCCACACCCGCAACTAAGCCAGAGCAATAGATCAATGTCATTTTTTTCTCGCGAGGGTAAGTAACACGTCGGCACAGGCAGATCCGAAATCGAGAGAAAATTGCCCTCGAATTTCATCAAAACACCGGCCTTGTTGCGCCAAGGCGTCTTCATTCAAAAGCTGCTTAAAAGCCACTCGCAATGAATCCACCGTAAGCTTATCTTGAATCAACTCGGGCACCACCGCCTTTTGCATCAAAATATTAGGTAAGCCAGCAAAAGGCGTTTTGATCATACGGCTAATGACAAACCAACTTACAGGGGACATGCGATACGCAATAATCATTGGACACCCAATCAGAGCCGCCTCAAAGGTCGCCGTGCCCGAGGTGACCACTGCCGCCTGAGCCACTTTTAATAACTCCCGTGAGTTTCCGGCGATAACCTTGGCTGCGCTGCTATGATTGGCAACCAGGGTTTCTATCAGCGCTCGGTTGGCGCCATTACTGGCGGGAATCACAAACTGATACTCGTTTTCGAAAGGTGCGAGCGCCTCTAAGTAAATAGGTAATAGCATCTGAATTTCACGAGCACGAGAACCGGGTAACAAAGCAATGACGGGGGCCTTTTCGTCAAGAGCGATCTTACCCCTTATGGCAGCGGGCTCTGGCAGCGCTTCCAGCACCTGTGCCATAGGGTGGCCAACAAAGTGGGCTGCTACCTGGGACCCTTGGTAAACGTCTGGCTCAAATGGAAACAGGCACAGAACAGCATCTGCCGCTTGCTCTATCGTCTTAAGTCGCCCGCTGCGCCATGCCCAAATGGTGGGGCTAACCAGATGCGCAGTGGGGATCCCCGCCTTCCGCAGAGTGCGCTCGATATTAAGATTAAAGTCCGGTGCATCAATTCCAACAAATAGATCGGGCGGGTTATCGATCCAGCGCCGCTTCAGATTTTTACGTATCGAGAGAAGCTCAGGCAGACGTTTTAACGGGTCGATCAAACCCATGACCGACAAACGCTCCATGTCAAACCAACTAGATAACCCCGCGGCCTGCATATGAGGGCCGCCAATGCCCTCGAAGGTGCAGTCGGGAAGGCGCTTTCTTACTTCCGCTAAGAAATGACCGCCAAGAATGTCTCCAGATGCCTCTCCCGCTATGACACCGATACGGATCGACTGCATCACTAGCGAACGATTCCGCGCTCGGAGACCTCGATACTTTCAATGAGTAAGGCCACCTCGGGTGTCTCAAGCAACATGGTGTGCAGTCGCTGTAGCGCGATATCCATGGTGAGACCTTGCCGATACACAATCTTAAAGGCTCGCCGCAGCTGACTTATCGCCTCTACGCTAAATCCGCGTCGGCGCAGCCCTTCGGTATTGATGGTCTTCGCTTCAGCGGGCGAACCGCTGACAGTAACGTAGGCGGGAACGTCTTTTCCTATCGCTGTACCCATCCCGCTGAAGGCATGCGCGCCGATCTTACAAAACTGATGCACCAGCGTGTAACCGCTTAAAATAGCCCAATCGCCCACATGAACGTGCCCGGCCAAGGCCGTGTTATTGACCAGAATCGTGTTGTTATGAATGACGCTATCGTGTCCGATGTGAACGTACGCCATCAGCAAATTCTTGTTACCAATAACCGTTTCTCCCCGGTCCTGAATGGTGCCGCGGTGAATCGTTACGTTCTCGCGAATAATATTGTCGTCGCCGATGATTAAACGGGTCGGCTCGTCTTTGTATTTCAAATCGGGCGTGCGCTCGCCGATGCTTGAAAATTGATAAATATGATTCCGTTCGCCTATAACCGTAGGGCCACGGATGATCACATGTGGCTCGATGATCGTATCCGCGCCAATGACCACATCCGGCCCAATAATACTCCAAGGCCCGACGCTTACTCGCTCACCGAGCTCAGCCTTTGGATCAATTATCGCGGTCGGATGAATAGACATACTATCTGTCCGCGCACAGAATCGTGGCCGAGGCGCAGCGCTGCCCATCAACCTCAGCTGATACGTCGAATTTCCAAATACCACGACGTTCAGACACGATTTTTGCCTTCAGATAGACCTGATCACCGGGAACGCACGGCCGCTTGAATCGCAAATCGTCGGCCCCAACAAAGTAATAAATGGAACCATCCTCAGGCGTTTTATTCATCGTTACGAAACCGAGAATACCAGCAGCTTGTGCCATCGCCTCCAGAAGCATGACACCCGGAAAAATGGGCTCTTGGGGAAAATGCCCTTGGAACACTTCTTCATTAATCGATAAGTTTTTGTAAGCCACGATGGATTCACCGGGCACCAACTCGACTACTCTATCTACCAGTAAAAAAGGATACCTGTGGGGTAGATACTTTCGGACCTCATGTATGTCCATCATATTAAGCTTCGTCTCCGCTTTGCGCCTTTAATAACTTTTCTAATTGGTTGACCCGTTTTGTCAGTGCGTCCAGTTGCGACATCCTGACCGCACTCTTACGCCAAGCACCTGACTCTAGCATCATCGTACCAGATGAGTAGGAACCCGGCCGAGTAATTGACTTCGTTACCATTGTCATTGCCGTGACATGCACGCCGTCGCAAATTTCCACGTGCCCCACCACTCCAACACCGCCAGCTAAGGTACAGTTTTTACCGATAATCGTGCTACCCGCCAAGCCGACACAAGCGGCTATAGCCGTTCGATCACCAATAACGCAGTTGTGGGCAATTTGAACGAGAT
>JAUHWV010000214.1 GCA_030427335.1 Gammaproteobacteria bacterium
CGGCAGCCAGTCAAGTCGTCGTCGACTTAGACCGAATGAAAGCCTGGAATTTGTTCGGTGCTGCCGACGGTGTAATCGAAAGCGCGGTCGTTGCCGCTCCGGCCGTTGGGATTGAAGATGGCGCAAAAGAAACTCGACTTGATCTCGTGTTGGTCGGGGTTTTGGCGGCACGAAGTGATGGTTTAGGTCAGGCGGTTATCCAATACCGACAGGATCAGACTATCTACCGCGTGGGCGACGCTCTGCCGGTAAGTGGTCGAGTTAGCCTCGCCAAAGTGTTGTCTGACCGGGTTGTGTTAGATAACAACGGCACCTACGAGCTACTAAAACTTTACGATGAGTCGGCTCTGGCCAAGTCTTTGGCGGCAAGTACCACGACGCGTGTTGCGAACGAGGACACGCGTAGAGAGCGTCCGAGCAGTCAGGCGAGGTCCGAAAGAGAGTCTAGGCTGAGTGCGGCTAAACGTGACCGCTACTATGATCACCCCGAATCTCTGGCGGAATTGGTATCCGTCGCTGCCGTGCGTGGTGCCGATGGTGCCCTTACCGGTTACCGTTTGACGCCAGGCGCGAAAGGCGACGAGTTCGCGGCTTTGGGGTTTAAGCCCGGTGATATCGTGACCGAGGTCAACGGTCTTTCGTTGTCGGATCCAGGCAATGCGGTTTTACTGTATCAAATGCTGAAAGACGCAAAGCAAGCGAACTTTGTAATAGAACGCGGGGGATCGACAATGAGTCTCTCCGTGCAGGTTGGGGGCGACAGTCCTTAAAACTAAGGTGGAATAAATGAGTTTTAAACGACATTGGGTAGCCCGAGCATTACTTGCAAAGGTCTGCGCTTTGATTTTCTCGGTGGCGGTTCTTGGTGTGACCCCGGTATCGGTCTCAGCACAGGAATACACGGTCAATTTGAAAGACACAGATATTCAGGAGTTGATTAAGTTCGTTGCTGAAGTGACCGATACGACCATCATCGTAGATCCGCAAGTCAAAGGTAAGGTCAAAGTGGTTTCGAGTAAGCCGATCAAAACCACCGAACTGTACAGCCTGTTTCTCTCCATTTTAGAGGTTCACGGCTATACGGCTATTCGCTCGGGCGACGTGATCCGCATCGTCGAAAATAAAGACGCGCGTTCCAAGCCGGTTCCGGTAACCGATCCAGAAGATGCTGCGAACGCGACATCAGACGAGTATGTCACCCAGGTGATCCGTCTGGAAAATATTAGTGCAGCCAAACTGATTCCCGTGCTGCGCCCCCTGGTGCCACAGCAGGCGCATATGGCGGCCTACACCCCCAGCAACGCCATTGTGATATCGGACATCGCATCTAATATCGCGCGCATCAATGCGTTGATTTCGCAGATGGACCAAAGCGCGATTCAGGAAACGGATATTCTGCCTCTGAATTACGCGGTAGCGGAAGACGTGGTCAAAATGCTAGAGCAGCTTAATAAGTCTGAGGCTGCGCAAGCCGGTGGCGAAGAGACGGTGCTGTTGGTTGCCGATTCTCGAACCAACAGCGTTTTGGTAACGGGTGACGAGCTACAGCGTGCTCGTATGCGTGCCTTGGTTGAGCATTTGGATACGCCTTTACAGCGCGCAGGTAACGTTAAGGTGGTTTATCTTAAATACGCCAAGGCGGCTGACGTAGCGCAGGTGCTTACGAAGGTCATGCAAAACATCGGCCGTCTGGATTCATCGAAGAGCAAAACGAACAACGATGCGACGATCGAAGCCGATGAAGGCACGAACTCGCTGATCATAACGGCCGATGCGGACGAAATGGCGTCGCTTGAGGCAGTGATTTACCAGCTCGATATACGGCGCGCGCAGGTTCTGGTGGAGGCCATTATCGTAGAGATGGAAGTCATCGACGGTCAGGATCTCGGCCTGCAGTGGCTGTTTGCTAATGACTCGGGTGTCTACGGAAGTCAGGTATCACAGGACGTTACCACTGCTGGAGCGATCTCGCAGGCGGTCCTCGGGGACAACAGTAGCTCGACCAACGTCATGGGTGATTTTGATTTGGGTCGTTTGGCTGCCGCTTTGGCGGGTTCTCCTGGGCTTACCTTGGGCTGGGGTGCAGTAGATGATGATCTGTCGATGACGGTGATTCTGAACGCGCTGAAAAAGCAATCCAACGCGAACATTCTTTCGACCCCGACTCTGCTGACTCTGGACAATCAAGAAGCCTATATCACCGTGGGTCAGAACGTGCCCTTCGTAACCGGTGCCTACACGAACACGGGTTCGGGTGGCACGGGTGTACAAAATCCCTTCCAAACGATTGAGCGTGAGAACGTGGGTATTACCCTGACCGTCACCCCGCACATCAACGACGGTGATTCGGTTGTGCTTGATATCGAGCAAGAGGTCTCGAGCCTAACGGGATTATCTTCGATTGCCTCCGATCTGATTACCAACGAACGTAAAATCCAAACAAAAGTGCTTGCAGGCGATGGGCGCACCGTTGTGTTGGGGGGCTTGATCAAAGACAACGTACAAGACGGAACGCAGCGTGTTCCCGTGTTAGGCAGTATTCCTTTGTTGGGACGGCTATTCCGAAACGATGCGGTCGAAGTGACCAAAACCAATCTTCTGATCTTTATTCGTCCCACTATTATTCGCGATGACAAGGCGCTCGAGGGTGCGACCGCGAATAAGTACCAGTATATTCGCGATCAGCAGCTACAGCGTCGGGCGAAAGGAAGCAATCTTCTGGATTCAGAACGCATGCCGGTGCTGCCGGAGTGGCAAAGCGACATGCGCGCACTCGACGCGATGAAACAGGATCAGTAATGGCCGAACCTGAAGTCATAGATCAAACTGGCGCGCAGGCTCTTAGCGGCGCGCCCGTCAGGCTCAGCTTCTCGTATGCTAAGCAGGCGGGTGTCGTACTCCGGCAAGGTGACAATGGCTATGAGCTCTTGAGTGTGGGGGCGCCTAAGCTCGAGACCTTAGCTGAGGTGCAACGCACGCTCGGGCAAGGCTTTCAAGTGGTTACCGTTGATAGCGAGCGTTTCCAGCGCGCGCTCACGCAAGCCTACCAGCGCGACAACTCAGAGGCGGTTCAGATGGCGGAGGACTTAGGTTCCGACGCCGATTTGAGTCGTTTAGCCGATGCTATACCTGATACCGCGGATTTGATGGACGCCGAAGATGACGCCCCGATTATCCGTTTGATTAACGCGATTTTGTCGCAAGCGGTGCGTGAAAAGGCCTCCGATATTCACATTGAAACCTTTGAAGACCGACTCAGCGTTCGTTTTCGCGTCGACGGCATTTTATCTGAGGTGCTATCGCCGAAACGCCTGTTGGCGCCACTCTTGGTGAGCCGTTTGAAGGTGATGGCAAAACTCGATATCGCGGAAAAACGCATTCCGCAAGATGGCCGTATTTCGGTCCGGATTGCGGGGCATGCGATCGATATTCGGATGTCCACCATCCCCTCCGCGCACGGTGAACGCGTGGTACTGCGTCTGCTTGATAAAGAGGCGGGGCAACTTCAGCTTCAGCAGCTCTCCATGCCTGCGCAGGTGCTTAACGGCTACAAAGAGGCCCTCAAACGCCCCTACGGTATTATTCTGGTTACGGGACCCACAGGCTCGGGTAAGACCACTACGCTATATGCGGGTCTAACCCACATTAACCAAACGTCACGCAATATCATGACGATCGAAGATCCGGTGGAGTACATGCTGCCAGGGATTGGTCAAACGCAGGTGAACGCGAAGGTGGATATGACCTTTGCTCGAGGCCTGCG
>JAUHWV010000215.1 GCA_030427335.1 Gammaproteobacteria bacterium
CGGCAAACGCGTCTGTATCACCCACATCGAGCCCATACGCGGTAAAGCCACCACCCAGCTCTTTCACCTGAGCCTCGAGTTCGTCTAATTTGGGTTTGCGTCGAGCACAGCTCACGACATGAGCGCCTTCTGCCGCGAGCTGCAACACTGTGCTCCGGCCTACGCCCATACTGCCGCCGGTAACGATAGCGACTTTCCCTTCAAACCGTCTTGCTGTCATAGCTGATCTCTCACTCTCCCGACTAAAATTGGATTTCGGCAGAACCCTTAACATGAACACCGACGGCGTTCAGCCCCGCAAATTCTATGGAGGCGAGATTGGCGCCACCGTCAAATTCGGTCACCCCCCCTTGCAGCTGCATTGTGTCACCGGGGACATTCGGCGCCATCAGATTAAAACGAAGACGCCGAATGAAACCCTCACCGGCCCAATCACTCAGATACGTCATTACCAAGCCGCTGGTGGTCAGAATGTTCATAAAAATATCGGGCATCGCGGCGCTCACGGCAGCGGCGACGTTGTGATGCACAGGGATAAAGTCTTGGCTAGCAATCGCCCCACCCACAACCAGTCGATGCGTGATCGGAATGTCTCGAGTGGGTAACATCATTCCGACTGCTACTTGCGAAGGATCAACTGCAGAAATAGGTACCGGCCTATCCTGAACGAAGGGTCCCGATGAAGGCTCTATCCGTTTAGCTTTTGCTGAGGTGCTATCGCCCGAGCCGTGATCACCGGAAGCCTCAGCCGCTTTGTATTGAAAATAGGTGATGTGCGCTTCTGCGAAAGGCACATCATCGACCGTCGTATATTCAACCCGCTCGGTCACAAAGAAACCTTGCCCTAGTCCGGTGGTCTTTTTATCGGTGATTTTGACCACCGTGGTGAAATGTACGGGGCGCTCGCCGACTTTCAGATAGCGCAAAAACTGAATATCGTAGCTCACCGCAACGTTGTTGCTGTAACCCATGGCGGTCAGGTCATCGAATACCTGATACGGGCGATCAGAGGTTGAGCCCGGAGCCCACTCATCGTAAAAATCGCGCATGGTCCACATCTGCATCATAGCCAGTGGGGCGGTCTGCTCAGGACCGGGCTGATGCCGTGCCTTCGTCTCGCCCATCACCGCACACCACTGCCAAATTTGAGTCTCACTAACGGGGTTGAAACTGTTGTAAGGACCCCGCCGCTTGCCGGTTAGAGCCTTTATTTGTTCTTCTTCTGACTGCATGTCTCACCAAAATTGAATTTAAATTCAACTTTAGTATACGGCTTGCTACCCTCGCAGCCAAATTGGATTTAAGCAAGGGTATAGTCAGTTTAAATGAAGGACTGTATCCAGATGAGGCGGGCTTCGGGCTTCGGGCTTCGGGCTTCGGGCTTCGGGCTTCGCAATACGGTACCGAGCCTTGGGCTGTACCGAATTTTTTTAGTCGCTTTCGTTGTATCAGCCACTCACCCTGATACCCTAACGAGATTCAATCGGTGTAGAGATCATTGTGCCAAATCCATTTGAACGGGTTGACCAGAGCTTTCAATCGCAAACCTTTATGCACACACTAGGCGCAAGGCTCGTATCCGCAGAGCTCGGTCGCGTGACCATCGAACTACCCTTCTCAAAAAACCTTTGCCAACAGCAGGGCTTTTTACACGCGGGGGTCGTCGCGACGCTAGCTGACAATGTCTGTGGCTACGCGGCACTTACGGAAGCACCGGCTGGTGCAGATGTCGTAACCGCCGAGTTCAAGATCAACTTTTTGCGGCCAGCGGTAGGCGAAAAACTCGTTGCCTCAGGCCGAGTCGAGAATACGGGTAAGCGTCTATCCGTTTGTCGAGGTGAGGTCAGAGCCTACACGGGAGAAGCCTATAAAGTTGTTGCAATCGTTCAAGCGACCGTTGCCACCGTCTAATGCGATAATTTCGGCTGATACTTTACCAAACGAAAGGCTCGGATCAAGACAAGCGGCTCGGAAACAGGGGGATCGGAGCGCACTCCTCTCCCTGCGCACAGTGCCAAATTTGCCAAAGCGGGATTAAACGAATGGGTCGGAGTGTACTCCGCCCCCGGACACAGGACTCAGTTTGCTTGTCTCTGCTCATAATCTCGCAGTACCGTAGCGCTGTTTAATTTGCTCCGCTGCAAGCCGACCAGAAGACGCCGCCGATTCAGTACCAATTTTTCCGCGTTCGGCGTTGCCATCACCCACCATGTACAGACCGCGAATCGGTGTATTGACCGGCATGGAGCGCCCCACAGCGCGGCGCCCAGCAGGGTACTTACCGCTAAATTTGGCTTTCACCAAAATCTCAGCCTCGTTCTTAAAGCCGGGAAAGTTAAGCTCAAGCTCATCGATCGTTCGCTTGAGTTCCTCCTCCAGGTTCGCATCTTCAAAATTCTCTGGAGCGCCGTAAGCCGTGTGCACGTACTTACCTTCAGGCGAATACTCCCCGGGAGAGATCAGCGATGGAATCTCAAGATAGATGAGATTACGGTTATTGCTAAACACCATACAGCCATCAAAATCTGGCACAAGAGGCCGATCCATCACGAAGCAGACGTGGTAAATAGGTACGGGGGTAGCATCTTGATGGAGCTTTTCAACATAGCTTCGCTCGAACTTCTGCTCGCCGCCGCACAATTCCACCGTCGCATCAGGGCCCAAGTTAGATATCACAATATCGGCTTCGATAAACTCATCTTCGCCCGCCTCGTTCTTAACGCGAACACCTTTGATGCGATTACCCTCTGCCATGATCGCTTTGCATCCCACATGGCAGCGAACCTGCCCACCCTTGCGTTCGATTCCAGCTACCAAATCGGACACCAACGAAAGATTGCCTTTCCTAGCCAGACCAAAGCGCGTGCCCTTGCTGCTGTGCTTTAAAAACAAAAAGAAATCATAGGCACTCAGCTCGTGCGTCCGCACACCCATCAAGGCTGAGCAATAGCCATCAAATAGCTGTTTGACGCCCTCGTTATCGGTGTACTGATCAAACCACTCACGCAAGGTTATGGTTTCCAGCGGCAGCCAGTCGGTCAACGCCGTTTTAATGTGGCCCAGCAGGACTCTCGCTGCATCGGGGTCTTGCATGGCGAACTCGACCATACCGGCAAGCCCCCCGCCTCCAGGCGGAAGATCGTAATCACCGTGTGGCATGCGATAGCGCATGCGCCCAGTGACATCGATCATATCCATCTCTAGACCGAGCGCGTCGAAGGCTTGGCGGATCGCGCTCGATGGCCCCATGGGCACCATCATTGCGCCAGTCGTAACAATATAGCCATCTCGATCTCTGTGTGAACAGCGCCCCCCTGGGTAGGGTGATTTTTCGATTAGAGTGACATCAAATCCATCGGCAACCAGATAGGCGGCTGAGCACAACCCACCTAAACCTGCGCCGATTACCACCACCTTTGGTGAACTGCTCATTCCTGTGCCCCTTTGTTATTGATGTGACGGTCGATTTCTTATTCTTACAACCAGATCGTTGTTGCAGCTACTTAATGATTCTTATGACTGCAATACCAATGTTTATAGCCACATTGTCTCTACAACAAGAGAAGTATTGCATAAATAGACTGAAAAATTAAAACAAAAGCGCCAGCGAGCTCCTACCGCTAAAAGCGGCGATCCACGAGCGCTTGTGGGTCGTCGGCGTCGAGTATAGGTAGCAAGTACTGGGTAATCGGTAGCAATGGTGAGTGGTGAGTGGTGAGTGGTGAGTGGTGAGTGGTGAGTGGTGTGTGGTGTGTGGTGTG
>JAUHWV010000216.1 GCA_030427335.1 Gammaproteobacteria bacterium
TACGACCCACAGCGGTACGTGCCTTTTTACCAGCACACCGAACACCACCGGCACGACGGATGCTGCAGCTAGACCATAGACCCCTTTCTGTGCAAATAAACCAATAATCGGAGGGGGGTTCCACGCAAGCAGTAAGCAAACGGCCCCAACCACGATCAAAACCCACCTCGAAAGGGACAGACCGTCCCCACGGATTTTGAATACAGGGCCCGCTATATCGTTTACCACCATCGCGGACAGAGACACCAAGATGCCATCTAAGGTACTCATTCCTGCGGCCAGCAAGGTAATAAAAATAAATGTGAGCACTAACTCACCAAACAGGCTCCCAGAATAGGTGTGAATCAGATACTCACGCACCACTGTATCTTGCGCGTCAATATCCAAGCCCTCAAGGCGCGCGTAAAAGCCGATCAATAACATCAACATAAAAACGGCGCCCACACCCACCGTCGTCGCGATAAAGACGCCGATATCGCGTTCACTTCGGAGGTACAACACTTTGGTCAAAATATGCGGCTGCATCATCAAAGCGAAGGTCACCACAAAGCCACTAATAAAAACCGAGAATAGATCAAAGTAAAGACTGCTATCCGGGTTGAAGGCAGCGGCATAACTGGCACCGATAGATTCAAGCGCGTGAGAGAAACCGCCATCGAAATAGTGTAAACCACCTAGAACTAAGAATACGGAAACCAAAATCATCATGACGCCTTGGATTGTATTGGTGTAGGCGTGCGCATAGGTTCCCCCCATTAAGACATAGGAGAACACGAACAAGAGCACCAGAACGAGGGCGGTTTTTTGTTCAATATCAAACAATCCGGTTACCAGAAGGCTGCAACCTACCAGTATCAACACGACAAAGGTAATCGATAAAAGGTTGAGAAAGGCAAAGAACAAGCTAAATCCACGGTGGTTGTATCGATAATAAATCCACTGTGGAATTGTTAGAGCCTGATGCGCCTCACCATGGCGTAAAAAGCCCCTAGTGAGTACAAGAAATGCGGCCATGATGCCGAGCGAGCCCGCCACGCCAAAGTGCAAAAAGGCAGCGAAGCCATGAACGTACACAAAACCAGGATTGATCACGAAGGTGGCGGTTGAAGATATCGAGGCCGCCAGCGTGATTCCTATCAGTACAGGGTGCATATCTTTGTTGCCAATAGAAAAAGAAGAAACGGATTTCGTTCGACGCATACCCACCCACGACAGCCAATAGATGGCCACAACATAAAAGAGGACGAGTGCATATTTAAATACTTCAACCGACATATTGGCCTTCTTATTCGCTTTTTGCCCATTTTGCGCCTAAAAACACCCTTTTTCAACAAGCGTTGAAATGGACTTTGTGATACTGTGGATCGGTACTCAAAGGAAACCACTGTGAGCCAGCCAACCAAACGCGATCGAATTCTAGATGCAGCCGAAGCCCTCTTCGCTGAGCGCGGCTACGATGGTGTTACCCTCAGGCAGATCGCAAGTGAAGCAGGCGTTGATGTGGCACTAGCGAGCTATCATTTCGGGAAAAAGCTCGATTTATTTAACGCGGTATTCGAGCGCCGCGCCGAGGCACTCAATCGATCCCGACTCGAAGCCCTGAGAAACGTGCAACGAGAAAGCGCCCCTGCGTTCCCCACAGTCGAGCAAATAATTGAAGCGTTCTTGCGCCCCTTAGAGCTCACACAGGAAAATGCGGATCCGGGCTGGCGGCATTATTTGGCTCTAATCGCTTACGTCAATAACAGCACCTATTGGGGTAAGCAAATGATGAGCAAGTTATTCGATGACCTCGTACAAGAGTTCATTGCAGCTCTGAGAGGCGCCCTACCCGGGGCAAGTGACGAAAACCTGTACTGGTGCTATCACAACCTCTCCGGCGCGCTGACGCTGACCTTCGCGCAAACCGAGCGCATAGACACACTGTCTAAAGGGAAATGTTTATCATCCGATTTTCAGGCCGCATACGACCACATGATCCCTTTTGTTGCGGCGGGATTTCGACAAGTTTGCCAAAAGAACTAAAGCTCGGGGCTGTTCAGTTCAGCCTCGATACGCGACTCCAGCTCAAAACGCGCTGACCCCGCGAGTTTTTTAGTCGCATTGAGACGCTCTTGACGCCGCTGTTTGCGGTAATACGCCAACCAACGTTGAAAACGATCTTGCTCGGCTTCACCCGCTATAAGTGCCTCGACCAAAGCAATATCAATACCTTCTCGGTAGGCGATACGAGAAGGGCGAATACGGTTTGCCGCATAAAGAGCGACGATTCGAACCTGCTCTTCGTAGGCGTATTCACAGGCTCGAGAATAACCAAAAGGTGGAGAGGGAGTTCGAGGATCGGTTTGGGATTCAGTCACGTCAGGGGCATTCGGTGAAAAGGATTTGAGACACGGTATATCAGTCACCGTAACGAAGCAATCCCACACATACTGAATCCTCGACGTGATACAATTGCGCATCACCCAAGCGAGCTTAGCCATGACCAACGCACTACACCGTCGAACCAAAATTGTTGCAACCATCGGCCCAGGAAGCGACAACCCTGACAGTCTCTTTAGGCTCATTGAGGCGGGCGTTGACGTATTTAGGCTTAACTTCAGTCACGGCTCAGCTAAACACCACGCGGCCGTTGCGGATCGAGTCCGAAAGCAAGCCGCTATTGCCGGCCGCTACGTCGGCATCCTCGCCGATTTACAGGGACCGAAGATTCGAATAGCGGGCTTTAAAGATGGCAAGGTCGAACTAGCGAGTGGAGACCGATTTGTTCTTGATCTAAACATGGATAAGGATTCGGGCGATGCGCGCAGCGTTGGGGTCGATTTCCCCGAACTGGCAAACAGCGTTAAAGCCGGCGATGTACTTTTACTGGACGACGGACGTGTACGCTTGGCCGTTAATCACGTTGTGGATCAAGCGATTGAGTGCTCAGTGGTGATTGGTGGGATTCTCTCTAGCAGGAAAGGTATTAATAAACTCGGCGGGGGCTTGAGCGCTCCGGCACTGACCGAGAAGGACATCGCGGACATTAGGAGCCTTCGGGGCGTAAACCCGGACTTTGTTGCGGTTTCCTTCGTGAGTTGCGCAGAGGATATCGCGCTCACTCAGCGACTGCTTGATGAGAGCGGCGTCGACAGCCGGATCATCGCAAAGATTGAACGGGCCGAAGTCGTCGCAGACTCCGAAACATTAGACGCCATTATCGATGCATCCTTCGGTGTCATGGTGGCTCGCGGAGACTTAGGGGTCGAAGTCGGTGACGCACAGCTTATCGGAATCCAGAAGGATTTGATCTCTCGCGCACGCCGAATGGACCGCGTGGTTATCACCGCCACACAAATGATGGAGTCCATGATCAGCAACCCCATGCCCACCCGCGCAGAGGTATTCGACGTAGCGAATGCGGTGCTAGACGGAACGGACGCCGTGATGCTTTCTGCGGAGACAGCCGTCGGTCGCTACCCGGTCGAAGTGGTACGCGCGATGGCAGATTCAGCGCTCGGCGCAGAAAGACACCCGGTGGCGCGCTCCTGGAAGCACAAAGCCAACCAAAAGTTCAGCTCTACTCAAGAAACCATTGCGGTATCCGCTATCTACGCAGCGAGTCATAACGAAAGTATGCGCGGTATCGCTTGCCTGACCGAATCCGGTCACACGCCCTTGCTAATGTCACGAATCTCATCTGGGCTACCTATTTTCGCACTCAGTGATAATCACGCTACACTGCAGCGCC
>JAUHWV010000217.1 GCA_030427335.1 Gammaproteobacteria bacterium
CTCCGGGGCCGACGTCGATAATATAGTCTGCCGCGCGAATGGCGTCTTCATCGTGTTCTACGACTAATACGGTATTACCAAGATCGCGAAGGTTGTTTAAGGTGTTAATGAGGCGCTCGTTGTCTCGCTGGTGCAAGCCAATCGATGGCTCATCCAAGATATACATGACCCCAACTAGGCCTGCACCAATCTGAGAAGCTAAGCGTATTCGCTGTGCTTCCCCTCCAGAGAGCGTCTCCGCACTTCGATCGAGAGAAAGATAATTTAGCCCAACATCGACAAGAAACTGATAGCGTGCACGAATCTCTTTAAGTATCTTACTTGCGATTTCACCTTTCCGCCCGCTTGGGCTGAGTTCCGAGAAATAGCGTGCAGCGTCTCCGACGGGCATCGCAGTGACTTCGGGTAAGGTCTGCCCCTCAACAAACACGTGCCGCGCATCTCTGCACAGGCGCGTACCTTTGCAGGAAGGGCACGATTGCGTGGCAATATACTTAGCCAAATCGTCTCGTACGGACTGCGACTCGGTGTCTCGGTAACGCCGCTCTAAATTGGGGATGATGCCCTCAAAAGCATGTCTATTTTTAAAGACGGAGCCCCGATCGTTCACGTACGAGAAGGCGATTTCTTCACCTTTCGATCCATACAGAATGATTTGTTTAATTTCCTCGGGCAGCGCGTCATAAGGTGTATCAATGGAGAATCCATAATGCTTAGCGAGAGAAGTGAGCATGTGAAAATAATAGACATTACGCCGATCCCAGCCGCGTATGGCGCCCTCGGCGAGGCTGGCTTCTGGATGCAACACCACTCGTTCCGCTTCGAAGTACTGCTTCACGCCCAAGCCGTCGCAGTCTGAGCAAGCGCCCGCCGGATTATTGAACGAGAAGAGCCGGGGTTCCAAGCTGTCGATGCTGTGTCCGCACTCGGGGCAGGCGAATCGGGCAGAGAATACGATCTCTGTACTATCGTCCATTGATACAATGCCAGCGAGCCCATCGGTCAGTTCTAACGCGGTTTCGAAGGACTCTGCGAGTCGCTGAGCTAAGTCGTCACGCACTTTAAAGCGATCCACGACAACTTCAATGGTGTGTTTTTTCTTTTTATCCAGCGCAGGAGCGTCGTCTAGGTCGGTCACAATGCCGTTGATTCTCGCCCGAACAAAGCCTTGACTCCTAAGCCCCTCTAGCAGATGTAAGTGCTCACCTTTTCGCGCTTTTACCAGCGGTGCAACAAGCATCCAGCGGCTATCCCTGGGCTGAGCCAGAACCGTATCGACCATCTGGCTTACTGTTTGCGCGGCGAGTGGTAGATCGTGATCGGGGCACCGGGGTTCGCCAACGCGAGCGAAAAGCAGGCGCAAATAATCGTAAATTTCAGTGATTGTCCCTACGGTCGATCTGGGGTTGTGCGAAGTTGATTTTTGCTCGATAGAAATGGCTGGTGACAGGCCTTCGATGTGATCCACGTCGGGCTTCTCCATCATCGATAGAAACTGCCGCGCGTAGGTTGAAAGTGATTCTACGTAGCGCCGCTGTCCCTCAGCGTACAGTGTATCGAAGGCGAGTGAGGACTTGCCGGATCCCGAGAGCCCGGTAATGACGACGAGTTTGTCGCGCGGTATGTCTAGATCGATGTTTTTTAAATTGTGCGTGCGCGCACCGCGGACGTGAATCGTATCCATTTTAACCACTCTACATAGCAATAGAACAGTATAGTGAGAGCGAAGTCAGCTGACAAAACCAGATTGCCATAAAACCGTGGTATTATTGCGTTTTTGATGTACACAGTAGAACGCGCTTGATCAGTAATTCCCCCTTTAATTCTGGCGAACGACGAACCGTATCGACGCTTGCGCTGCTATACAGTGCGCGGATGGTGGGGCTTTTCATGGTTTTGCCTATACTGGTTGTCTATGGCCAAGCCTTAGAGGGCGCCACGCCGGCAATGCTTGGGCTTGCACTCGGTGTGTATGGTCTTACCCAGGCGGTTTTGCAAATCCCTATGGGATGGGTTTCGGATCGACTGGGTCGTAAACCCGTCATTATTTTTGGTTTGATTATTTTTGCGTTTGGCTCGGCGCTTGCGGCGCAGGCGTCTTCGGTCACTGAGTTGGTTGTGGGGCGTGCGCTACAGGGTGGTGGTGCTATCGCAGGTGTCATCATGGCGCTCTTGGCTGACGCAACCCGACCCGACCAGCGAACAAAGGCGATGGCGGTGGTTGGGATTTCGATCGGTTTGTCGTTCGGTGTGGCTTTGGTTTTGGGGCCCGTGGTCGCATCCGCTTTCGGCTTGCAAGGCGTATTTAATTTGACCGCTGTCTTTGCTCTGATCGGAATTGTGCTGGTCGTCTTTTTGCTGCCGTCACCACCCAAGATGGCAGAAGACAACCAGCAGCATCTTGAGGAAAATTGGTATCGCAATGCCGATTTGTGGCGCTTGAACGCCGGCGTTTTTCTGCTTCATTTCGTCTTAACCGCGGCTTTTCTGATCGTGCCTCTACTCTTGCTCAATCATGCGGGCATACCCAAAGAGGCACACTGGAAAGTCTATGGTACGGTTTTGCTTCTCTCGTTTGTTGGTCTAGGGCCACTCATGCGACTGTCTGAAAAAGGTGGTAAGCCCAAATTGGCTTTGATAACTGCGCTTTTATGCTTGCTGATTGCTCTCGCTGTTTTTCAGATGGATTCTTTGCGTGGTGTTCTGATTATTGGGAGCGGTCTGTGGTTTTTCTTCGTTGGTTTCAACTTTCTTGAAGCGACTTTGCCGTCATTGCTGAGTAAGCGGGTTAATCCTCATCGACGTGGGGCGGCGATGGGAAGCTTTTCCACTTCTCAGTTTGCCGGTGCTTTCTTGGGTGGCACTCTCGGCGGGTTGAGCTTGAGCTATACAGGCCCTAAAGCCTTATTGGTGACTTTGGCACTGCTTTTGATCGTCTGGGCTGCGTGGCTTGTGACAAGCGAACGTTTGTTTGATTTTGAACGCTAGGGCTGCTTTTTGATCCTTTTTGAATCGTGCTTTTAACGGATCCAGTTGTTATTATCACACCACTAGATATTTGAGGCAGTTAATATGGCGACACGAGGGATCAACAAAGTAATTTTGGTGGGCAATCTAGGTAATGACCCAGAGACGCGATTTATGCCCTCGGGTGGGGCGGTCACTAACGTCAGTATAGCGACGTCTGAAACCTGGAAAGACAAGCAAACGGGTCAACCGCAAGAGCGTACTGAGTGGCACCGTGTGGTGTTCTTCAATCGTTTGGCTGAAATCGCGGGCGAATACCTCAAAAAGGGATCGAAGGTCTACGTTGAAGGCTCGCTGCGTACGCGCAAATGGCAAGATCAATCTGGCGCCGATCGTTACACTACCGAAATTGTCGCTGCCGAAATGCAGATGCTCGATAGCCGTGGCGACGGCATGAATAGCGGCATGGGTGGTGGTTACCCCCAGGCAGATAATAGTGGTTACAGCGCTCCCGCGCGGCCGCAGGCGCCTCAGCGAGCTCCGGCCTCGCCCTCGCAACCGCCATCCGATTTACCGGATTTTGATGACGACATCCCATTCTAGAATAGACCTGTAGGGGTGTTTTAGTTAGGGAATGTGGGTATGAAGATCATGTTGCTGGGGTGTGACACACCCCTGGGTTTGGCGCTAACCCGCATCCTTGAGCAGCAGAAACGTCATGACTGTGTCTCTTTGTCGCTCTCCGAGAGCCGCTTTAAAAGCGA
>JAUHWV010000218.1 GCA_030427335.1 Gammaproteobacteria bacterium
CGATCCGCATTTGGCTGGCGTAGCTCAGTAGGTAGAGCAGCTGATTTGTAATCAGCCGGTCGGGGGTTCGATTCCTCTCGCCAGCTCCATTTTCCTCGTTCGGAGGATGATCCCAAAGCAACTAATCCAGTTTAGCTCCAGACGGAATTGGGCAGTCCATGATAGCTGCCACGGCGTAGATTATTTCGCGCTCGACTTCGTTTATTTCTTGATCCACGAATGCAGCGCTCTGCATGGATTTAAGTATCTTCGGCTTTAACAGTGGATAGCACAGCGCTAAAGCCTCAATGGATTTAGAGAATTCACTGACGGAGCAAGACTCAACCGGTAGAAGATCGGCGGGCGCCAAACCCAGATCCTTCCAAGCCAATTTAAAAGCGTAGGCTGGGTCTCCACCGCCATGATGGCAGAGCAGCGACAGCGCGACGCGACAGGGCTCACGCACCTTTTCTAAACTACGATATCTCGGGCTCCGGTCAGGCACACGCAAAAACTCACCGTCCAAGTAGCGACGAAGCAATTGATATAGCACCCACTCTTTTAGTTCGATCCGCCGATCGGCCCGAATCAAGTCCAGCACCAAAACTTTAAACTTCTGGTACTGGTTGTAGGACAACGAGCGAAGCGCACCGCAACTCAGCTCAACCAAGCGCAAACGGGAAATCGAATCACTGGCTAGCGCATCCAAATCAACGCGCAATACCGCGGAATCGAGCCCCTCAATTCCCGAGGCAGCGATTATTGACGCCTGTTGTGAGCGCGGTGCCGGCTCGGTCGACAGGAACAAGGTAACGATATGTGCTAGCGCCATAAGAGGTTCTTGTATGGACAAACTGAGCTCGTATTGCGGGTCACGTGCTGCTCCCGTATCAACACTGGACCCCTCAGAGATCTGAGGCTCTGGGTTGAAAAATCCCGGTGGATTTGCACCCGCCAGTATCGCTGCAGCGGCTATTCGGGCTTTGGCTGGTGTATCCACTCCCGTTTTAGGCGTGGCGTAGTGAATCATGCTGCGCTGGATTGCACGCCCATCCCATCTTGGCTGTATCCGCAAAATACGAGCCTCGATGGGTGGATGAGTTGACATCCAAGCCCAAAAGTGAGGCTTAACTGTCCCAAAGAAAGCGTGCGCAAAATCGCTCGCCTGCGGTATGGCCACATGACTCGAGGGTAGATATCCAGCAACCACTTTAAGCGCGTCCGCCACAGCATCACCATTGCGAGTGAATTGAACGGCACTGGCATCAGCGAAATATTCCCGCTGTCGAGAAATAGCCGACTGAATCAATCTTGCGAAAAACGTCCCCACGCTACCCAACAGCCATAAACCCAGACCCAACAAAGAAATAGCGACGCGCTGATCCGATTTTGATCGTCTTCTTGAGCGCCCTGAATACAGCAGAATACGGCCGACATCACCAATAAATGTGATCCCCTTAATCATGGCTGCCAGACGGATATTTAGGCGAGTATCGCCCTGCAGAATATGGCTAAACTCGTGTGCTACAACTGCCTGCAGCTCATCGCGATTTAAGTGATCAAGTAAACCTTCTGTAACACAGACAATGGAATCCGCAGGTGCAACACCGGCAGCAAACGCATTCATACCTCGCTCACCGGGCAGATAGTAGACTCCGGGAACGGGCATATTAGCCGCCAGCGCAATTTCTTCCACTACATTATGGTATTGCGCCAACCGAGTCTCATCGGTATTGGTTTGAATACGCCTCGCGCCCATCATTTCCGCGATCGCACTGCCACCAGCCGACATCTGAACCCAGCGCACAAGGGCCACGAGCGAAACACTGCCCGAAATGATCCCCGCTATCCATGCGAGCTCAACCCACCGCCCTCCGCTAAAGGAGAAAGGCGAACGAGCAGGATCATTCAAAAAGAGGGCAAGCGTAACGAACGCGTATGTGGCCGCAATCAGACCTATACACGCCGCCAAGAACAGCAGCACCAGCCAGCGCGTTCGCCTGCGAGCTCGGTCTTGCCCAGCAAAAAAATCCATAAGTCCCTAGAAGGTCACCTTTGGCGCTGCCTGAATAAGGGCAGAGTCTGCAAACTCGAGTAGTTCGGCATCGGCCCCATGGCCAAACCGACCCGCAACGACCACGGCAGGAAAGCTTTGCCTGTACGTGTTGTACGTCATAACGCTGTCGTTATAACCCTGACGAGCAAATGCCACTCTGTTTTCGGTGCTAGTCAGCTCTTCTGTAAGTTGCTGCATGTTCTCTGAGGCCTTCAAGTCAGGATAGGCTTCCATCGTAACGGACAACTTCGATAGCGCGCCCTGAAGCGCTGTCTCCGCCGTTGCCAAGGCGGAAATACCGCCAGAATTCGAGAGCGCGGAAAGCGCAGCCGCTGCCTCATTACGAGCCGAGGTAACCGCCTGCAAAGTCGTTTGTTCGTGTACCATGTACGCCTTTGCGGTCTCAACCAGATTCGGTATCAAGTCGTAGCGCCTTTTGAGTTGAACCTCGATTTGAGCCAAGGCATTTTTGTAGCGATTGGCGTATGCGACTAAGGTGTTATAAGTCGTGATGAGCCAAACGACTATCACCACGACTGTTAAGACTAGCAGTATCGTTGCCCATTCCATAAAAGACACCTTGTTTGAGTTTTAATCGATAAAGAGCGAGTATAGCGCGAAGCTCTGAGTCATCAAAAGCGGTCAACAAGTTGATTCCAGGACTGCTATTAATGCAGACTAAGCTCAGGACAAGAAGTCCTGAACCGAAACAGCGCAATACAGTAACAAGGAGGTTACGATGGAGCGTTTATCCTTACATGTACAAGACAGTCTGCGCGGCAACGCGCCCTTAATTGCGACACCCGTACTACAAACCAAATATCGATCCCCAAATACAACCGAAGCCGTTTTGCGAGCGCTACTCAACATGGATTTACGCTACTGCAACGTCACCGAGGTCGCACGATCAATGGGGATTAGTTCAAGCACCCTTCGGAGGCGCCTGCAGGACGATCAAACCAGCTTTTCCTTTTTGAGCGATCGAGCTCGCCAATATCGATGCGAACAATTGCTCAAGACTCAGTGGCTGCCGGGAAAATGCTTAGCCGATGAACTGGGTTACGCTGAACCCAATTCATTCTACCGCGCATTCAAAAGATGGACCGGCATGGCCTTTCGAGAGTACAAACGAAGACTGCATTAGAGAGTCGCATCGTCGGCGAGCGCAACCAAATCAATAGCAACTATTTGGTTGCGTCCTTTTTGGTAAATAGTATCCGGCGAACAGAGTAGCGCTGTTTTTAAACGCGACAAATCCGTTACAATCACACAGCCGTAATACTCTAGCAAAACTCAACAAACCAATAGCAAGGAGCAAAAATGAGCATTGAAGTTGGTCAAAACGTCCCCGCGTGCAGCTTAAAAACGATGACAGATAACGGCCCAGCGGATATCACGACAGCGGAAATCTTCGATGGTAAGAAAGTCGTTCTATTTGCAGTACCCGGCGCGTTCACACCCGGTTGCAGCATGACTCACTTACCCGGCTACGTTGTGAATGCGGACAAAATCAAGGCCGCGGGCGTGGACACAATCGTATGCATGTCGGTCAATGACGCCTTTGTCATGGGCGCTTGGGGCAAAGCGCAAAACGCCGATGAAATTCTGATGCTGGCCGATGGCAATGGCGAGCTAACCAAGGCGTTAGGTTTAGAACTCGATGGTTCG
>JAUHWV010000219.1 GCA_030427335.1 Gammaproteobacteria bacterium
AAAGAATTACCAGCTGTAACGACTCTAAGCCTCTGAATTCATTTACATCCAGTCGGTAAACCATTCGAAGCACAGTGCCCTCGCTTTGCTCGTACAGCGATAAATCCGCATTAAACGCAATGGCATCCAAAGGGGTAGATAAACCATCAACCATGAGCGAAAGTTTAACGTGTTTCAGCCCTACCACGCGTTGCCGGTGAACCCGGAAAAAACCGTCGAACACAGGCTCAGGGAATTTCTGCCCCCAAGGTTGCAAGACGCGCAGCTGTCGAGCAAAGGGCAATTCAAAAAACCGAGAATTGAGCTCACCGTCGGTGACCTGCGTTGCCTCAAGCATCTCTTCGCTAACCAGTGTCTCAACCGTTGATTCAAAAACCAAACTGAATTCATCGAGCGCGGAGGCGGGAATAGTCAAACCTGCTGCCATGGCGTGCCCCCCGAACTTCAAAATCACGTCCGGATGCGTCTTTGCCACTAGGTCGAGCGCATCGCGAATGTGCAAACCGTCTATCGACCGAGCTGAACCTTTTAACTCGCCCTGCTCGCCCTGAGCAAAAATGATGGCCGGCCGGTTGAACCGTTCTTTCATGCGCGAAGCGACGATTCCAACCACACCTTGGTGCCAAGAAGGGTCGAATAAAACGATAGCACTCGGTACTTGATTCAAATCGACGCCCAACCGCTCCAGAGCCCGCTCAGCATCGTCCTTCATGGTTTGCTCTATCGATCTTCGGTCTCGATTCAAGGTATCGAGTTCTTGGGCCAGCGCTTCGGCCTCTTGCTGATCGCTCGCAAGAAGACATCGAATCCCAATCGACATATCGTCAAGGCGACCCGCGGCATTAATTCGCGGACCCAAAGCGAAACCAATATCTTGAGCTACTAGGGTGTCGTGCGACCGCCCCGCTACTTTGAGCAAAGCTTGTATACCGGGTCTTGCCAGCCCCGCTCTTATACGTCGCAAACCCTGCTCGACTAATATGCGATTGTTTTGATCAAGGGGTACCAAATCAGCAACCGAACCCACAGCAACCAAATCAAGCCACTCCGCTAAGTTAGGCTCGACCAAGCCCACTCGGTCGAAGTAATTTGACGCTCGAAGCGCGCTTCGCAGTGCCACCAAGACGTAGAACATAACGCCCACGCCGGCGAGCGCTTTACTCGGGAAGCAGCAGTCAGGTTGATTCGGATTCACGATGACCGAGGCGTCGGGCAAGATCTCCGGGGCAAGATGGTGATCCGTAACGATCACTTTCCAACCGAATGAGCGAGCTAAGGCGACGCCTTCGAGGCTGGAAATGCCGTTGTCCACCGTGATCAATACATCGGGGGAGCGTTCCTTTGCAACGTGAACGATTTCGGGGCTCAAACCGTACCCATACTCAAATCGATTCGGCACCAAATAATCCACGTAGCGCGCACCCAATGCCTTAAGCGCGCTCACGGCGAGCGCCGAACTGGTGGCGCCATCCGCATCGAAATCACCCACCACCAATATCCGCTGATTCTCATTAATGGCTTGCTCTAACATTGTCGCGGCATCACTGCATCCCATCATGAGCGCGGGTGGCAACAAGCCGTTTAATGACAGCGCTCGGTCTTTTACCGCCTGGGCGCCCCTTGCCGCGAGCAGGGCATCAAACAGCACGTCTTGGTCGGTGATTTCGCCCAAGGCAGAGCTTCGGCGTAGGATTTGAGATGAACTCATAGTGAGCCTCAATACGCCGCTACAGTGCCGTCTTTGCGCATCTCAGTTGCACCTTGATATACACCGGTTTTTGGATCCCGCTGGATAGCCTGGTAGCCCCCAAACATGGCCCCTGCATCGTTCACTTTCACCTTATGGCCCATCTTGATCAGCTGCTCTCGGGTTGATTCGGAGACACCGGGTTCTAGGTAGAGGGTGCCGTAGCCTGAATAAGGCTCACCTGTGGGTTGTGCACCGCCGTCATGCAAAAATCGCGCAGCGTCGCCCGCCTCTTGCAGATTCATACCGTAATCCAGCCAATTCACCAATACCTGAACGTGGCCCTGAGGCTGCATGCCGCCGCCCATCAGCCCAAAACTAATCACAGGTTGATCACCCTTCATAAGAAAAGCGGGAATAATGGTATGGAACGGCCGTTTGCCCGGCGCATACACATTCGGATGCTGCTCATTCAGAGCAAATAACTCGCCGCGGTCCTGCAGCATAAATCCGAGACCGTCGGGCACCAAACCCGACCCCATTCCGCGATAGTTGGATTGGATTAACGAGACCATCATACCGCTCTGATCCGCTACCGTTAGGTAGGTCGTATCGCCCTCACCCTCGAGCAAGGTTACGCTCGGACCAAAATCGTCCCCAGCTTGGGTCGGATCTATGCGAGCGAACTGTGCCTTGCCGTAGTCGTCAGATATCAATCGCTCAATCGGTGCTTGAGCAAAATCCGGGTCCGCAAAGGTCGCCGCCATATCAGCGAAGGCCAAACGCTTTGCTTCGACCATGTAGTGAAAGACTTCGGCGGATCCTCGTTCCCACTGCGTGAGATCCACATTTTTCAAAATAGAAAGCATCATCAAAGCGGCCACGCCTTGTCCATTTGGGGGCAATTCGTAGAGCGTATAGCCTTTATAGTCAACTCCGACGGGCTCTACCCACTCACCGGTATGAGCTAACAAATCTTCGTAACGCAGATCGCCCCCAATTCGATCCATGTAGGCGGCAATGGTCTTGGCGATCACACCTTCATAGAACGCAGACCGACCCTCCGAAGCCAATAAAGAAAGCGTTTGCGCCAGATCCGGATTGCGAAATAATTCGCCCGCTTTTGGCGCAACACCGCCCTTAAAATACGTATCGAAGGTGTTGTCCAACTCTTCGATCATCGGAGCGACCTGCTTGAATCGCTTTAGATTGCTCTCAAAGTAATAGGCGATAACTGGAGATACCGGGAAGCCCTCCGTTGCATACTCGATTGCCGGCGCCAGATTACGACTCATCGGCAAGGTGCCAAAGCGCTCATGCAGGGCAAACCAACCATCGACCGTACCAGGAACCGTTACCGACAAACTTCCGTGGGAGGGAATACCAAAGGTGTCGGAATCCAGAGCACCGGATGCCTTCAAAGCTTGGATTTTCGCTCGCATTTGCGCAAGGTCGCGGCCCGCGGGTGAACGCCCCGATCCATTGTACCCATACAACCGTTTGGTCTTTGGGTCCCATACAATGGCAAATAAATCACCGCCGATACCGTTCCCTGTGGGTTCCATTAGTCCGAGGGCGGCATTCGCTGCAATAGCCGCATCGACCGCCGAGCCACCCTGCTTCAAAATATCGATCGCGATCTGTGAGGCCAGTGGCTGAGCCGTAGCGGCCATCCCCTTAGCGCCGAATACAGGGCTACGTGAATAATCAAGTCCAACCGGGCGGGCTCCAGGCCCCAGATCCTGCGCAAGCGAACACGCAGAAATCACCAGCCCGACCAGAACAAGTATAGCGTTTCTCATTGGTTTTCCTCAGCCGTATCGCCAATTACGCCGTCATTATAGGGATCTAAGTTTCGGTCTGCCTACTTTCAAGACCGTAATAGTTTGGTAAGCGCTGCTGATACTGGGCACCAGAGGCTGGTAACAGTATGACACTGGGCATAAGCAGCACGGACTGCTACCCGAATTCCTCAT
>JAUHWV010000220.1 GCA_030427335.1 Gammaproteobacteria bacterium
GTGTGTGGGTTCTAGCGGAGCAAATAAGTGGGGCATTCAATAAGTTTCGTGCTAAGTGGTGACAAGCCTTAGTGGCTTCGGTATAGTACGCGGCCTTGAGAGCAGGCCGTTTTGGCTCTCACAATCACGCAATCTGCGGGGTTGTTCTCAGAGGCTCGGTGGCAGAGTGGTGATGCAGCGGATTGCAAATCCGTCAACGCCGGTTCGATTCCGACCCGAGCCTCCATTTTTTCCTTCTTGTTTCACAGCTCATGTCCTAGCGACTCGTCCGGCCTTTATTCCGTGTGAAGGTTTCTCGGCATTTTTTTCAAATTTTTTGCAACGAAACTGAATCTGCACAGGTATTACCTAAGATTGCTTAATTCATTAACTGAAAAGGACGTGTTATGGAACTCTTAATCCCTGTTTTCGGCATTATCGGTGTGTTTGGTATGCCCGCAATAATCGTGTGGGTCGCATTGCATTTTAATAATCGCAAAAAGGAGCAATACCACGAGACCTTGCGCAAACTGATCGACAGCGGTCAAGAGCTCAGCCCAGAGTTGTTGAGGTCTATTCCGGGATACGCTGAAGAAGAGACCGAGTGGAACGACTTCAAGACCGGCGCGATCTTGATCGGCATTGGCATTGGGGTGGCTCTGATCGGTTACGTGGGTTTGGGCAGCAAAGTTGTTATGTCGGCTGGATTGCTGGTTCTCACGCTCGGGTTGGCGTTTTTGATCTACGGCATTTACGATAAGACACAAAATACGGAATCTGACGACGTTTAATGCAAACCGACACCCAAATTGTCAGGGCGACTTTGAAAGGTGGAAGCCATCACTTTGGGTTGTTGGTAAAACGTTATGCCGATTACCTTTTTGGGCTGGGAATGCGGATCTCGGGGGGGCATGTGGCGTTGGCCGAGGACGCATCTCAGCAGGCGTTTTTGAAGGCGTTCACCTACCTCAAGAGTTTTAACCAGAGTAAAGACTTTAAGCACTGGCTTACGGGCATCGCGGTAAATTGTTGTCGAGATTTGCTGAAGGATGCCTCAAGGTATTCTGAGTTTGAGGGAGCTGTCGAGGATTCTCATACATCAACGTCAGACTCAAATGACGAGTTCTTTAAGTTGATCCGGCCTTTAAACGACGAAGAGAAGCAGCTGTTTGTGTTGCGCTACGTATATGAATACACGATTGATGAAATAGCGCAGATGCTGGATATCAAGCCCGGCACGGTAAAGTCTAAGCTCAGCCGAGGGGTGGAGAAATTGCGATGAGACAAGCAAAGGAATTCCTGCTATGAGTGCGTTCGAGTCAATACTTTCCGCTGAGCGGTCAAAGGTGTATCAACAGCGGAATATCGATCTGTACACCTATTACACAATGTCGCTTATTGCGCAGGCCGAGGCTGAGCGTAGGATGAAGGCGCGTTTGAAAATACTAGGCTCTATGATGCTTATCTCTGTCGCTCTCATGATGATGCCATTTAAACCGCTAACGGCATCGTTGGCTTCCTACTTAACGCGCTTGGATTGGCAACTTTTCTTGATCTTGGCATTGGTCGGCTACGGTCTTGCATTGTGCATGGCCATTGGGTTGCGCGGTGTTCGACTGGCTTTTCGGTGACCAGTTTCACCCTAAGACTTTCTCGGCGAATCTGAAACAAAATAGAAGCGGTTCTTTCTTTCGAAGGGCACTGTGCCTTGGCGTATTCAGACCTTTATTTTTGTTGGCGAGTTGGCCAATATCCTCTATACCTGTAAACCCTGAATAACGAATCAAAGTGGCAACGAGGTAGCGTCATGGATAATAAGAATGTCTGGCAGTTAGCAAATGTGTGGGAAGTGGTTGCTGAGACCATACCCAATTCACCTGCGATTATCAGCGAAAGTATGAATTTATCGTGGTCCGAATACGAGCGTGCGGCGGCGCGTGTGGCACAAACCTTTGTCAGTGCGGGTCTAGAACCCGGTGCTAAAGTTGCGATTTATTCCTACAACCGACCGGAATACTTGATAGGGCAGTTCGGCGCGGTAAAAGCGCGCATGTGCCCGGTGAACGTGAACTACCGCTACTTAGAGGCCGAACTGGCGTACATTATTGATAATAGCGACGCCGAGGCCGTTATCTTTGAGTCGAGCTTCGCCCCTCGCGTCGCGGCCATTCGGGATCAAATACCGCAAGTTAAGGTGTTTCTCGAAATTTGCGATGGAGATGAGCCCAAACTCGAAGGCGCCGTTGCCTTTGATTCTGCAATGACCGATCCAGATCCGATGCCCGTTATTGAGCGTTCGTCTTCTGATATTTACATGATCTATACAGGGGGTACTACCGGCAATCCTAAGGGCGTTATGTACGAGCAAGGCGCCTTCTCGCAAGTGCTCGCGACGATGGCATGCGCGTTTCGAGAGTTGCCGCCCCCGGCTACGCCAGGTGATCTAGCACCTTCCGTTAAACGTTTCGAATCTGACGGCGTGTTGTCTCGCAGCCTACCGGCTTGCCCCATTATGCACGGCACGGGTATGTGGATTGGTGTATTCATTCCGCACTCCTTGGGAGCCGGCGCTGTTCTGTACTATAACAAGACCTTTGATTCACAGAAACTCATGCAGCAGGTGGCGGACGAAAAGGTGCAAGAGCTGATCATCGTAGGCGATGCCTTTGGCAAACCCATTGTTCAAGAGTTGGAGAGGGCCGACGCAGCTGGAGCACCTTACGATCTCAGCGCCATGCGATTGGTAGGTTCGTCGGGCGTCATGTTCTCTTCACAAGTAAAACGTGGCCTCTTGAAATATATGGATGCCAACATTGTTGACAGCATGGGTGCCAGTGAGGGGAGTTTTGCAACGAGTATCACTAATCGTGAAAACGTGGACGAGTACAAAACCGCGCGTTTCACCTTGTCGCCTTCCGCCAAAGTTATTACCGAGGAGGGCAAAGAAGTGGAGCCGGGCTCAGGTGAAATCGGCTTAATCTGCAGCTCTATTTTGGTACCGCTGGGTTACTACAAAGATCCAGTG
Organism: Gammaproteobacteria bacterium; assembly: GCA_030427335.1. GTDB lineage: Bacteria > Pseudomonadota > Gammaproteobacteria > Pseudomonadales > Halieaceae > Aequoribacter. The sequence goes on from JAUHWV010000220.1 coordinate 3,005, forward strand.
AAAAGTGCAGCGACATTCCGAGAGTTCAACGGCGTTCGCTACTCGGTGCCGGGTGACTACGCAACCGTTGAAGCCGACGGCACGATCACCTTACTTGGGCGAGGCTCTATTTGCATCAATAGCGGGGGCGAGAAAATCTACCCTGAAGAGGTAGAAGAAGCCATGAAGTCCAGCGAAAGCGTTTACGATTGCCTTGTTGTTGGTGTCCCCGACGACAAATTTGGTCAAGCGGTAACCGCGGTCTACACTTCGAGCAGCGGTCAACCTGCTGATGCCGAACATCTGAAAGCGCATGTACGGGAACGAATCGCGGCCTACAAAGCCCCCAGACATTATGTTTGGGTCGAAAAATTGGATCGTGCGGTGAACGGAAAAGCGGATTACAAAACGGCCAAACGCTTGGCCTACGAAGCCTTGGGGCACGCTCTGGATTAGTGCGATACGGCCGGAGTCGACGCCGGTCCCAGTATCACGCTACTATTTCATCTTTAAACAGACGCGGCATCTCCAGTTTGAAGACAAAGCTACCTAAAGTTGGCACCACTATTTTTACTACGATGTCGGCTTTGGCCAATGAAGTCGGTGCTCTTAACTTGTCACAGGGTTTTCCGGATTTTGATGCCCCGGAAGCACTTCGCCAAGCGCTTGGTTCCAA